>NZ_JAWONS010000328.1:0-708 GCF_033342255.1 Clostridium boliviensis | reverse complement strand
ATCGGCGGCGATCTCCGCCGCCGCACGTCGCGCTCGGTCGATCAGCTGGGGATCCAGTCGCAACTTCCGTTCCACTTCCACGCCGTTTCCCCTCCCGCCATGTCGTGGTTTTCTCAAAGCATGGGACGAGCATCATCGATTTTCCGGCATTCCTTCCGCCCCGGACCGGGCACTTCCGGGCCCGCGGCGGAACCGGCATGCCCCGGGATTCGTCGCCGGGCTTCCTCCACGATCTCCCGGGGCATGCCCATCGCCTCGGCGATCAAAAGCGCCTGGTGCGGTATCCCCGCTCCCTCCGGCAGGGGAATCAGGCGATAATCCATCCGGAATGCCCCGTCGTCTCCCCTCCAATCGACTCCTCCCTTCTCCGCATCCCCCAAACCGGCGGTTCGATACCTGCGGACCCCCGCCACCTCCAAAACCTCCGCATAATGGGTGACATGGACCGCCCAATGGTCGGACCGGGCGAGGGAGGCGGTCACCGCCGCTGACAGGGCCGCCCCTTCCACCGGATTGGTCCCGCGGCCGATCTCGTCGATCAGGAGGAGTCCCCCTTCCTTCTCCCGGAGCCAATCCGCCACCCGCTTCACCTCCGCCCCGAAGGTGCTGAGCCCGGCCCTGGCATCCTGGCCGTCGCCCATCACTCCGGAGACGAAGGCGACCAGAGGCATGTCACAGCGGGCGGCGGGGACGAAAAATCCGTGCTGG
>NZ_JAWONS010000327.1:0-439 GCF_033342255.1 Clostridium boliviensis | reverse complement strand
AGAAAGGGCCTCCGGTACCGATTCGGATTGCCGCTCTTGATTACCCGCCGGGAAAAGGCGTCTACCCATGATTCCGCGCTTGTGCCTGCATCCGCGTTGGCGAACCGCACAAGGCCGGACGCTCCGGCCGGCGTCTCCGCCATGCCCTGTCTCTTTCTGGACCAACAGGGCTCCAATCAAAAGGCCTGCACCAGGCCGATCAAGCCTCCTGCCCCGCGCGGCGAGCCGTATCATCCGATATTTAAACAACAAGTATCCGTCAAAGACAGGCGTGCCTCGCCATAACCGACGCAGAACGAGGGCTCTTTATCCCCGTTTCGGAAAGGGAAGCAGCCGGCTTTTCTCCCCCATCTTCCCCTCATATCCGGTCGCCGTCGACAGGGCCCGCTCCTCCGCCGGAATGCGAACTCCGAACAAAACCAGCCAATTTAACAACGAG
>NZ_JAWONS010000326.1:0-75054 GCF_033342255.1 Clostridium boliviensis | reverse complement strand
GGGTGGAAGCTGATACAAAGCAGAAAATATATCCCCTCCCATGGCTTGTGAGCAATGAAGTATTAAAGTATAATACAAAACAATATACAAACAGGATTGGGGAGCAGAATAAATGAGCAGAGATGAGAGACAAAAACCCTGGGGTGATGGGGAGAGCTATAACCGTTACATAATTTCAGAACTGTCGTCTTTTCGAAAAGATGCCTGGAAAAGACAGATTGGGCAACATCTGGAAGGAAGAAAGGGATTAAGAATTTTAGATGCCGGCACTGGACCAGGATTTTTTGCTTGTATCCTTTCGGAGGAAGGACAGAAGGTAACTGCAATTGATTACTCTGACGCTATGATTGCCTGTGCCAGAGACAATGCCGGAAAACTGGGTGTTTCGGCAGAATTTAAAAAGATGGATCTTAATTTGCTGGAATTTGAGGATGAAGAATTTGATATGATTGTGACCAGAAATGTTACATGGACCCTGGAATATCCGCAAAAGGTCTACAGTGAGTGGAAGAGAATTTTAAAGAAGAATGGTCTGCTCCTGATCTATGATGCCAACTGGCATCTTCATTTTTTTGATGAAGACAGGCTGAAACGTGTCAGAGAGAGGGAAGAACGGTATTTTCGCAGATATGGGCACAAAGAGATTGTAGCAGTTGAAAATATGGAATTTTTTGCAGCAGCCCCTTTGACAAGTACGCAGCGTCCAAAATGGGACAAAGAGATTCTTGAAAACTATGGTATGAGTGTACAGATACAGGCTGATATTGGCGAAAATATTTATGAAGAATGGGAAAAAGATCTTTATGGAGAGTCTCCATTGTTCGAGATCTGTGCCAGAAAACTGTAATTAGGGAATTTATTAATTAACAAATGAAGGGAATAGAGAAAGGTGACGAAGAGGAAGACAACCGGGCGTTTATTGCAGATGATCATCGTATTGTTTGGAATCAGCTTTTTAACATTCTGCCTTATTTATCTTGCACCCGGTGATCCGGTTAAAGCAATGTATGCAGCCAATGGAAGCGTCCCCAGTGAAGAGGTGCTTAAGGCAATGCGGGAGAAGATGGGATTAAATGATCCATTTCTTATGCAGTATTTTAACTGGCTTTTTCATTGCCTGCATGGAGATTTTGGAACTTCTTACTCACTGAATAAACCGGTAGTAACTGTACTGTTACAGAGACTTTGGCCAACGTTAAAACTCACACTGTTTTCCCTTATTCTAATGCTTGCGGTTTCCGTCCCCTTTGGAGTACTTTCTGCTGTGAAGTGTAATAAGGCAGCGGATTATATTATCCGTGTTATTTCATTTGTTGGTATATCTTTGCCAGGCTTCTGGCTTGGAATTATGCTGATTTATATTGTTGCACTGAAGTTAAAGCTGCTGCCGGTCATATCTGCAGATACAGGGTTTAAGAAACTGATTCTGCCGGCTGTCACACTTGCGTTTTCCATGGCAGCAAAATATACCAGGCAGGTTCGTGCCGCTGTATTAGAAGAATTACATAAAGATTATGTTATAGGTGCGAGAACAAGAGGAATAAAGGAGCGTACAGTTCTCTGGGCACATGTTTTTCCCAATGCACTGCTTCCGTTAGTGACATTGCTTGGTTTATCATTTGGATCGCTTCTTGGGGGAACAGCGGTTGTAGAAGTGATCTTTTCTTATCCGGGATTAGGCAGTCTGGCTGTATCTGCAGTTGCAGCAAGAGATTATCCGTTGATTCAGGGCTATGTTCTCTGGACAGCTTTGATTTATATGGTGATCAATCTGGTTGTAGATGTCTCATACGAAATTTTGGATCCAAGGACAAAAGTGAGGTGATGGCTGTGGGAAAAATATTAATATTTTGTAAAAAACATAAGCAATTCACGGCCTTTTTTATTTTATCTCTGTTAGTTATTGCAGTTGCTGTTTTTGCTCCTTTTATTGCAACACATGATCCGTATGAAACAGTGATATCCAATGTGGAGCAGCGGCCTGATGCAAATCACTGGTTTGGAACGGATAAACTGGGACGAGATCTGTTCTCTCGTGTTATTTATGGGACGAGGACTTCCCTGGCATCGGCTGCGTTATTGGTATTCGTAACACTTGTGGCTGGTTCATTACTGGGCATTCTCGCAGGTTACTTCGGTGGGATGGCTGATGCTGTCATCATGAGAATTTCCGATATGATGATTTCATTTCCAGGACTGGTATTGGCCATTGCCATTGCAGGAATTCTCGGATCCAGTCTTATGAATGCAGTGATTGCAATCGTAGCAGTCAGCTGGACGAAGTACGCACGTCTAGCACGAAGTATGGTTTTGAGAATAAAAAATAAGGATTATGTGTCGGCAGCAGTACTCACTGGATCCAGGACCGGCTATATTCTAAGAAAATACATACTTAAGATGACAATGCCCATCCTGATTGTTACAGCAGCCACAGATATCGGCGCTATGATGCTTGAACTGGCTGCACTCTCTTTTCTGGGATTTGGAGCACAGCCCCCAACACCGGAATGGGGATTGATGTTAAATGAGGGCCGTGACTATTTGCAGAATTCTCCATGGATGATGTTTTTTCCCGGACTGGCTATATTTATAGTAGTGATTATCTTTAATCTGCTGGGGGATAGTCTGAGAGACATTCTTGATACGGGTAATAATTGAAGGCAGTCTGGCAGCTGGAGGAAGTAATGCTGAAAATACGAAATATTACGGTTCAATATAATAAGAAAGATAAACCAGCAGTGGAAGATTTCTCATTGAATATAAAGCAGGGAGAAATCTGCTGTCTGGTGGGGGAAAGCGGAAGCGGGAAAACTTCCGTTGTCCGGGCTGTGCAGGGAAATCTGCCAGGGCAGGGATGTGTTTCACAAGGAGACATTTTATTTGAGGGACAATCCCTTTTAAACTATACGGAGAATGAGTGGCGAAAGATTCGCGGAACTGAAATTTCAATGATCTTTCAGGATTCAGGAGCAATGATGAATCCGATACGGACAATTGGGTCTCAGTTCGTAGAATATATCCGCGCGCATGGAGTTTATACAAAAAGACAGGCATGGGTAAAAGGTGTGCAGATGCTTAAAAGCGTGAGGCTGCCGGATGGGGAGCAGATTATGAACAGCTATCCGTTCCAGCTTTCAGGCGGGATGAAACAGCGTGTTGGTATTGCATTCGCAATGTTTTTCCAACCAAAGCTGCTGCTGGCAGATGAGCCCACCAGTGCGCTTGATGTGACCACACAGGCACAGATAGTCCGCCAGATGATGAAACTGAGAGAAGATTATGGTACAAGCATTATTATGATAACGCATAACCTGGCTCTGGCAGCATATATGTGTGATCATATTGTGGTTATGAAGGACGGAAAAATAGCAGACAGTGGTGACAGGAATCATATTTTGCATAATTCTCAGGCTGAATATACAAAGGAGCTTTTGTCTGCTGTGCCGTCGTTAGGGGGCGGTTACTATGTATGAGCAGGAAAATCTGATTATAGAAGCGAAGCACGTCACAAAAAAATTCCAGCTTTCCAGGCGTGATATTCTTACTGCCTGTGATGATATCAGCCTTAAATTCTTTAAGAATCAGACCCTTGGAATCGTCGGAGAGAGCGGCTGTGGAAAAAGTACTTTTATGCGAATGGCAGTGGGGCTGGAAAAACCGGATTCCGGTGAAATATTCTTTCATGGGAAAAACATGCTGGAACTAAAAGGCGAGGAATTACGATTAAATCGCAGAAATATTCAAATGATATTTCAGGATCCATCGGAAGCATTTAATCCCAGAATGAAAGTGAAAGAAATAATATGCGAACCGCTTTTTAACTTCAGGTTAATAAATAGAAAACAAATGGATTTAAAAGCAAGGGACCTTCTTGAAATGGTAGACCTTCCAGCAGACTTAGCAGATCGTTACCCGCATGATATGAGTGGAGGACAGCGGCAGCGTGTAGGGATTGCAAGAGCCCTTGCACTGGAACCAGAAGTGATTATTTGTGATGAAATAACATCGGCACTTGATGTGTCTGTGCAGAAAACGATTGTGGAACTGCTTATAAATCTGCAGAACAAAAAACAGGTATCCATAGGCTTTATCAGTCACGATCTGGCATTGGTACAGCAATTTGCCCATCAGGTGGCAGTGATGTATCTGGGGAATATTGTGGAGATTATCAATGGGAACGAAGTCAGTGTAAATGCCAGACACCCGTATACACAGGCTTTGCTGGGTTCCATCTTTGATGTGCATATGGATTTTTCGAAGGAAATAGTGAGTATTGAAAGCGAAGTGCCCAGCTCTTTAAATGTACCGAAAGGATGCCCGTTCAGAAATCGATGCAATAATAGCAGAAAGATTTGCGAGGCAGAAAAGCCAAAGTTAAAAGAGATAGAACCTAATCACCTGGTAGCCTGCCATCAGTATGATTAACTTTACGGGAGGATGAATAATGAAAATTATAGTAAAAAAAATGATTGCAATTCTTTTATGTACATCTATGTGTGTTGGTCTGCTGTCCGGGTGCGGGCAGGACAGCAATGCAAAGACATCAGCTGGCACAGCAGAGGGAAAAAAGACGCTGGTGATCGGAAGCGGCCAGTCCGCCGGAACCTTAGACCCCATTCAGGCCTATAATGGTTGGTATTCGGTACGCTATGGCATATGTCAGACTCTGATAAAAATGAATGATGATTATTCCATATCCGGATGGCTTGCAGATGATGATTATTCAGCCAATGATGATAATACGGTATGGACGTTTACCATAAAGGACAAGGTGACATTTTCCAATGGAAATAAGCTGGATGCGCAGGCAGTGAAAGAATCTCTGGAGAATGTTTTTACAAACGGCGAAAGAGGTATCGAGTATTTTACTCCTGTTTCCATTGAAGCTGACGGTCAGAAACTGGTGATTACTACTAAAAAGCCGGAGCCAATTCTGCCCAACAAGCTGGCTGATCCACTATTTAGTATTCTTGATACTTCTGTTGATAACAGTAAAATCGCTGATAATGGCCCAATCGGAACCGGTCCATTTGTATGTGAATCTTTTGATTCTGCCACAAAGAAATGTGTGGTGGTTAAGAATGAAAATTACTGGAATGGAGAAGTGAAAACAGATCGGATTTTATTTATTTATTCCGAGGATCAGTCCACAATCAGCATGGGGCTTCAGTCAGGTGATTTCGATGCTGTATATAATGTAAGTATGAATGATATTGGCACTTTTGAAAAAAACAGTGACTATAAGATTAAAACAAACCCCAGCGGACGCACAACCATCGGTTTTATGAATCAGAACGGACAACTGGGTGATAAGGTGCTTCGTGAAGCAATTCTTCAAATGCAGGATAAAGAAGCTTACTGCAAAAATTTGCTGAAAAATCAGTATGTTCCAGGTAAAACACTGATCACTTCTGCATCCGATTATGGATATGACACTCTGACGGATCCCAATGCATACAATCCTGAAAATGCAAAGAAGTTACTGGAGAATGCAGGATATGCAGATACGGACGGTGATGGTTTCCTGGAAACGCCGGGTGGACAACCAATTAATCTTCGTTTTGTATATTATACCGGACGCCCGGAACAGCAGATCGTTGTCGAAGCAGCGCAGGCAGCAATGGCATCGGTGGGAATCAAAATTACGCCAGAGGTACACGATACTCAGACCGTTATGGACATGCAAAAGACTGGTGATTATGATCTCCTTTGTATGAGCATTAACATTATGAACTGCGGCGATCCGGAAAACCAGATCAATACCTATTTTAAAGCGGGCGGTACCTATAATGCAACTGGGTATCACAATGAGGAGTTTAATTCTCTTATGGATCAGGTACACGTGACTGCAGATCCCAAACTGAGAAAAGATCTGACGAAACAGGCAGAGCAGATACTTCTTAATGATGCTGCGGCGATTTATTTTTGTTATCCAATCATGAACTTTGTTATGAAGTATCAAGTTGATGGAATTAATTCCACCCCTGCAGATTTCTACTGGGTTGATGAAAATACATCTGCTAATGAATAACAGGCATTGGAGGAAAGATACATATGACTTATGGATATGAGAAAAGTTTAAATGAAAAAATTAAAGAAGAGGTAACGGACTACTGGACTTCACGTGCAGAGTCATTTAATGAACTGAAGATACAGGAACTGAATTCTGATATGCGGGGGAGGTGGCTTAATGAGCTTTTAAAGTATCTTCCTGACAGAAAAGGACTGAAAATACTTGATGTTGGTACAGGAACCGGATTTTTCTGCTTTCTGCTTGCGGCTGAAGGCCACGATCTGACTGGAATTGATCTCACTGAAAAAATGATTCTTGAAGCAGAGAAATCATCGGCAACTCTGGAGATACCTGCCAAATTTTATGTAATGGATGCAGAAAATCCGGATTTTGAAGATAATAGTTTCGATGCGATTGTTACCCGCAATGTTGCGTGGACATTGCCGGATCTTAAAAGAGCCTATGAAAAATGGTATAGCCTTTTGAAAAATGACGGTGTGCTAATTAATTTTGACGGGGATTACACCAGAGAGAAAGAACAGCAGAAATTGCTAGAAAATCATGCTCATGCTAAAATAACACAGGTACAATGGAGTGCTTATGAGCGTTTAAAGACTGAGCTTTGTCCTATCTCAAATCCAAGACCTGACTGGGATGTCCAGTTGCTGAAATCTGCGGGATTTAAGGAGATCATTCTTGACCAACAGGTAGGAGACAGAATTTATAGTGAAATAAATCAGTTTTATAATCCCACACCCATCTTTGCAATAGCAGCAAGAAAATGATGGCTGTGTATACTTGACCTGATGATGGTGTTGAGTTAATATGGTTTTAAATGTATAATATTATGAAACATGTCAGCAGGCAGGAGGATAAGATGTTCAGCCCAATTAAGAATACAAAGGTTTATGAACAGGTAATGGATCAAATCAAGGAAATGATTAAGAATGGAGTTTTAGAAAAAGGAGACAAGCTTCCTTCTGAGAGAGATTTAGTTGAAGAATTACAGGTGAGCAGAGCATCCATCAGAGAGGCTCTGCGTGCACTAGAAGTCATTGGGTTGATTGAGTGCAGACAGGGAGAAGGGAATTTCATCAAATCAAGCTTTCAGGATAATCTGTTCGAACCTTTATCAATTATGTATATGCTGGAAGGCACCAATCCTGGAGACATACTGGAGCTGAGAAAGATCATGGAAGTGGAAGCTGCCGGTCTGGCTGCAAAGAGAATAACGGATGAACAGTTAGCCGAACTAAAAGAAATTATGGAACGGTTTGAGAACTGCAAGGATGAGGAAATGAATGCAATGATCGATAAAGAACTGCATTATAAGATTGCAGAATGCTCGGAGAATGTATTAATATTTAATATTCTCAGAACTGTTTCACTTCTTATAGATGATTTCATTAAAGATGCCAGAAAGCTGATTATTGCAGATCAGGAAAACAAAAAGATGCTTTTATTACAGCATAAAGAGATCTATCTGGCGATTGAAATGCACAGCTCTGTAGCAGCGCGTAAAGCGATGCGGCAGCATCTGGATTATACGAACAAGTATAGTAAAATGATCTGATGGTCTAAGGAGAAAAATATGAAGGAGCTATACCGAGCAATTGCAGACTGCAATCCAAACAGAACGAACATGGTGGCAACTGTGTTAGATGGAGAAGCATTTGGCCAGAAGGCTTTGTTTTCTGACGATATTCTTATCTGTGAGACGAAAGAGTCCGGTTATTTTTCCAGGTACGGGGAAGAGGTACACAAAGCGGTCCGCGACAAGGACCAATGCAGAAAAGGTATGATTACCATTGATGGCAGCCGTATTTTCTGTGACTGGCTGGGACAGGACATTCATCTTGTAATCTGCGGTGCAGGCCATGTGTCGATTCCTGTGATACAGATTGGTCTGATGATGGGCTGTGAAGTTACAGTACTAGAAGACCGCCCCCAATTTGCGGACAATGCACGCAGAGCAGGAGCATCGCAGGTCATTTGCCAGCCATTTGACCAGGGTCTGAGCCAGGTGGAGGGCAGCAGCAATACGTATTTTATTATTGTAACCAGAGGCCACCGCTATGATCAGACGTGTCTGGAACTGATTGCCGGAAAAAAACATGCCTACATCGGTATGATAGGAAGCCGGCTGCGGGTGGCAAAGGTAAAGGAGGCCGCGTTGATGAATGGTTGTGAAAAGGCTGTTATCGATCAGGTATACAGTCCCATTGGACTGAACATCAACGCTGAGACTCCTGTCGAGATCGGTGTATCCATTATGGCGGAAATTATCGAAGTGAAAAATAAGAAGTTGCGTATGAGCGGATATTCAAAAGATATATTGCACAGGATTATGAATCCGGACGAAAAAACCGGACGAAACGTAATGGCAACAATTGTGGCAAGAAAGGGATCTGCTCCACGGGATGTGGGAACCAAGATGCTGGTAACGCCGGAAGGAAGATGCATGGGAACCATTGGCGGCGGATGTATGGAGTCAGAGGTTATGCAAAAAGCAATCCATATGCTGCACAGTGACGAGGAAAAGGCTATGCTTTGTCATGTAGATATGACCGGAGCGGAGGCAGAAGAGGAAGGCATGGTGTGCGGCGGAGTTATTGATGTATTATTAGAAATTGTTTGAAATATATAAATAGTTAGAAAAAGTCAGAACACATGTGATTATATTAGTAAAATTATCACATGTGTTCTCCTGTTTTTTTATGGATTAGAAAATGAATTTATTAAATTTTACTATTATTTTTAAAAATGTATAGATGTTTTTTTAAGAATGTGATATTATGGTCGCAAGTGGTCAGACCATTATACCAATAAGCAATGCGCATTCAATTTATAATTGTATGATTTGCCACACTATATTTAATACATAGAAAGAGAGGGATAGGAATGGATATTTTAGTCTGTATCAAGCAGGTTCCAGATACTTCGAAGGTTGAAGTGGATCCTGTAACTGGTGTTTTAAAGAGAGATGGTGTAGATTCAAAAATGAACCCTTATGACTTGTATGCTTTGGAAACCGCGCTGAAAATGAAGGAACAGCAGGGCGGATCTGTGAAGGTGATCAGTATGGGACCGCCACAGGCAAAAGAGGTTATTAAAGAAGCGTATATGATGGGAGCGGACGATGGAGCTTTAATAACGGACAGAAAGTTTGCAGGTGCAGATGTACTTGCTACATCATACACTATTTCTCAGGGTGTGAGAAAGATGGGGAATTTTGATCTTATCCTGTGCGGAAAGCAGACAACAGACGGTGATACCGCCCAGGTAGGACCGGAAATGGGAGAATATCTTGGAATCCCGCATATTACCAATGTTTTAAAGATTGTGGAATTAAAAGAAAAGTCAGTTATAGTGGAGATGGATATGCCAGATACCATTGAAGTGGCTGAAATTCAGTTTCCCTGTTTAATCACTGTTGAAAAAGATATTTTACAGCCAAGGCTGCCATCCTACAAGAGAAAGATAGAGGCAAAAGACAAAGAAATTAAAATCCTGACCATAAATGAATTTGAGGATACGGATGAAATGAAATATGGGTTAAACGGATCTCCCACACAGGTTGAGAGAATATTTCCTCCTTCAATCAACAACGACAGGGAAATATGGACTGGAACCGGCGATGAACTCAGTCTGCAAATGGCAGCAAAACTGAAAGAACTGAAATTTATATAAAGAAGGGCGGGAATTTTATGGGTAAATTAATATGTAACCAAGAGAACGTAAATGAGTCAAATATAGAAGAATTGTTAAAAGTCTGCCCTTTTGGAGCAATTGAATACACCGATGGCAAAGTACAGGTAAATGCAGGCTGTAAAATGTGTAAGATATGTGTGAAAAAGGGTCCTGCAGGAGTAATGGAATTTATTGAAACAGAGACAAAGAAGGTGGATAAAAGCCTGTGGAGGGGAATCGCTGTCTATGTTGACCACGTGGAAGGAGCCATTCATCCAGTGACAATGGAGCTGATCGGAAAAGCCAGAGAGCTTGCTGCAGTTGTTGATTTCCCAGTGTACTGCGTTTTTATTGGCCACAATATAGAGAAGAAAGCAGAAGAACTTCTGCACTACGGTGTAGATGAAGTATTTGTATATGATAATAAAGAATTGAAGGATTTCAGGATCGAAACTTACACGGCTGTTATGGAAAATTTTATAAATAAAATAAAACCATCATCCATACTTGTGGGTGCCACAACTACAGGAAGATCTCTTGCTCCCAGGGTGGCTGCCAGATTCAGAACTGGTTTAACTGCTGACTGCACCATACTGGAAATGAAGGAGAATACAGATCTTGTTCAGATAAGACCGGCTTTTGGCGGCAATATTATGGCTCAGATTATATGTCCCAATACAAGACCTCAGATGGCTACGGTCAGATATAAGATCATGAATGCACCGGAGAGACAGTGTGATTCAAAAGGAAAAATAACGGTATGTGAACTGGAAGAAGAAAAGTTAAAATCACAGATTGAGGTTTTAAAGGTGATAAAGAAAAAGGCAGAAGAAAACATATCAGATGCAGAAGTAATCATTGCAGCCGGCAGGGCCATAAAATCAGAAAAAGACATGGTCGTAGTGCAGGATCTGGCAGATGTGCTGCACGCTCAGATTGCAGGTACAAGACCTCTTGTGGAAGCAGGACTGATTCCGGCAAAGAAGCAGATTGGTCTTTCCGGAAGAACGGTGAAACCAAAGCTGATCATCGCGCTGGGAATATCCGGTGCTGTTCAGTTTGTCGCAGGGATGAATCACTCAGACCGCATTTTTGCAATTAATAAAGATGAAAATGCCCCAATCTTTCATACAGCACATTATGGTATCGTAGGAGATATCTATGAAATCGTACCGCAGCTGGTGAAAGAATTAAAGTGTGCTGGAGCGGAATGAAAATTACGAATCAAGGAGGGATTGAATGTGATGGATTATAAAAAAATTGATGCCGGAGATGTTGAATATCTGGTATCTGTACTAGGCAGGGACAGAGTGTTTACAGATGAAGAAATTAATGAGGATTTCAGTCACGATGAAATGGGCGGAATAAGCAGGAAGCCGGACGTATTAGTGGATGTTCTTACGGCGGAGGAAGTATCTAAGATCATGAAATACGCTTATGACAACAAGATTCCTGTTGTGGCCAGAGGATCAGGAACCGGTTTAGTTGGCGCATCCGTCCCGGTTTACGGCGGAATTATGATAAATATGTCTAAAATGAACCGGATACTGGAAATTGATGAAGAAAATCTGACCCTGACCCTGGAGCCTGGAGTTTTATTAATGGAGATCAGTGACTTTGTTGAAGAACATGATTTGTTCTATCCGCCTGATCCAGGTGAAAAATCAGCTACAATCGCCGGCAATATCAATACGAACGCAGGCGGAATGAGAGCAGTAAAATACGGAGTTACAAGAGATTACGTGAGAGGACTGGAAGTTGTTCTGCCAAACGGGGAAATTATTCAGGTCGGAGGTAAGGTGGTTAAAAACTCTACAGGCTACAGCATAAAAGACTTAATATGCGGATCAGAAGGAACACTTGGAATTGTAACAAAGGCCATTTTAAAACTGCTTCCGCTGCCTAAAAAGGCGATATCATTGTTAATTCCATTCCCCAGTCTGGATATGGCGATCAGTACTGTTCCTGAGATCGTAAAATCAAAAGCTGCTCCGACTGCCATAGAATTTATGCAGAGAGAAGTAATTCTGGCAGCCGAGGAATACTTAGGAAAGAAATTTCCTGATAATTCTTCAGATGCATATCTCTTACTTACATTTGACGGCAATTCCAGGGAAGAGATAGAAAAGGCATATGAAAAGGTAGCAGATATTTGTCTGAAGGAAGGTGCCTCCGATGTATTTATCGTTGATACAGATGAAAGAAAAGAATCTGTCTGGTCTGCAAGAGGGGCGTTTCTGGAGGCGGTTAAAGCATCGACAACTGACATGGATGAATGTGATGTTGTAGTTCCCAGAAATAAAATCGCTGAATTTATTAAATATACGGATGAACTTCAAAGAAAATTCCAGATCCGGATCCGAAGCTTTGGCCATGCAGGAGATGGAAATCTGCATCTGTATGTGTTAAAGGATGAACTGACCGAGGAGGCCTGGAAGAAAAAGCTGGCGGAAGTTTTTGAAGCAATGTACAGCAAATCAAGGGAGCTGAGTGGTCTGGTGTCCGGAGAACACGGGATTGGTTTTGCGAAAAAAACGTATATGCTGGAGCAATACAGTAAGGAATATGTGGAGCTGATGAAAAATATAAAATTGGCTTTTGATTGTAAGAATATTTTAAACCCAGGTAAAATTTTTCAGTAAGAGGGAAACTTATGGCCAAAATAAACATACCATATTCAGATAAGTTATTAGAAGTTGTCATTCCAGATCATAATCTTGCTGCAATATTGGAATCAAAAGCACATACATATCAGGCAAAATGCAGTCAGGCGGAGATCGTAAACAAGGCACTGAATGATCCAACAGGAAGCGCCTGTCTGGAAGAACTGGTACGGAATAAGAAAAATATGGTGATCATAACCAGTGATCACACAAGGCCGGTGCCAAGCAATGTGACTATGCCGATTCTGCTTAAGAGAATCAGAAAGGCGAATCCGGAAATAGACATTAAAATATTAATAGCTACCGGTTTTCACAGACCTGAAACCATGGAAGAAATGATCCGGAAGTTTGGACATGAAATTGTAGAAAATGAAGTGATCATAAACCATATGTCGGAGGATGAAAACAGCGTTATAAGAGCAGGAACTCTTCCATCCGGAGGAGAACTGTGGCTGAATAAGCTGGCTATGGAAACTGAGCTGTTAATCTCAGAAGGATTTATAGAACCTCATTTCTTTGCCGGATTTTCGGGAGGAAGAAAAAGTGTCCTTCCAGGTGTTGCATCAGCGAAAACAGTAATGGCGAACCATTGTTCTGAATTTATAGCCAGTGAGTATGCAAGGACAGGAGTGATCGCGAATAATCCTATTCACAGGGATATGCTTTATGCAGCCAGACAGGCAAAATTGGCATTCATACTGAATGTTGTTATTGACAGTGATAAACACATTATCAATGCCTTTGCCGGTGACAGCCAGCTGGCACACGAAAAGGGGTGTAACTTTGTCATGGAACTTGCTTCGGTAAAAGGCGTAAAAGCTGATATCGCAATTACCTCTAATGGAGGATACCCTCTGGATCAGAATATATATCAGTCTGTTAAGGGTATGACTGCTGCAGAGGCAGTCTGCAGGGAAGGCGGGGTCATTATCATGGTGTCTGCCTGCAATGACGGACATGGCGGAAGATCCTTTTATGAAACCATGGCGAATGCTGCAAGTCCGGACGAAGTACTGGAACGCATCATGATGACAGGGCGGACGGAAACAATCCCGGATCAATGGGAAATTCAGATACTTGCCCGGATCCTTCAAAAGCATACCGTTATACTCGTTTCCGATATGTGTGACCCGGAAATAATAAAGAGAATGCACATGCAGCATGCATATACCTTTGACGAAGCCCTGCAGAGAGCCTTTCAAATAAAAGGGGCTGATGCAAAAATAACAGTTATACCTGACGGAGTGGGTGTCATAGTGAAATAAAGATTAGAAAGGAGTTCCCTGGGAGCTCCTTTTTATGAATTTAAACGAAAATTACAAAATGCTATTGCATTAGGAACAAACGTTCTTTATACTGGAGATGTATCACTGAATTTTGTATTTGATTCTACATTTATGGTATATTATAGAAAGACGGTAATTATAAAGAAAGGAGTAAATCATATGTCGGGATTATATAATGAAAATCTTATTTATGGAAATTTAGTCAACGGCCAGTGGACACAATCAGATTCAGGAAATGTCATCACCATAACATCACCTGCAGACGGTTCTTTTGTGGGTAAGATACAGGCGGTCAGCAAAGAGGAAGTGGATGAAATCATCCGGTATTCCAAAGAGGGGCAATCCTCCTGGGCTGCAGTGCCGATATACGAAAAAGCAAGCATCCTCTATCGGGCAGCTGAGCTTTTGGAAGAGAGGGCGGAGGAGATATCGGATATTCTCATGATGGAGATAGCAAAGGATAAGAAATCCTCAGTATCAGAAGTAAAAAGAACCGTAGATTTTCTTCGTTTTACTGCTGATGCAGGCAAGAGTATGGAAGGGGTCGCTGTTAGCGGGGAGAATTTCCCAGGCGGCTCCCGCAATAAGATGTCCTACGTAAAAAGAGTTCCGCTCGGTACCGTATTATCAATATCGCCCTTTAACTATCCCATTAATTTATCGGCCTCTAAGATTGCACCCGCATTAATCGGCGGCAATGCAGTGATTTTAAAACCCGCCACACAGGGAGCAATCAGTGCACTTCACTTAGTAAAGGCCCTCCAGGATGCGGGGCTGCCGAAGGGTGTGCTGCAGACTGTTACCGGAAAGGGAAGTGAGATCGGTGATTATATTGTAACACACGAAGGGATTGATTTTATTAACTTTACAGGCAGTACGGAGGTTGGCAGGCATATATCTAAGGTCTCCTGTATGACCCCCTTATTGCTGGAACTGGGCGGCAAGGATGCGGCTCTTGTTCTGGAAGATGCAGATTTGGAATATGCTGCAGATAATATTGTGCAGGGTGCATTTTCCTATTCCGGTCAGCGCTGTACTGCGGTTAAGCGCATTATTACCACAGATCAGGTGGCGGACCAACTGGTAACGATGCTGAAATCAAGAATTGAAAAATTATCCGTGGGAGATCCCAGAAAATCATCAGTAGTTACTCCTTTGATCGATCAGAAAGCGGCTGACTTTGCCGGATATTTAATTCAGGATGCCATTGCAAAGGGCGCGGAGCTGGTCATTGGAAACAAGAGAGAAGAGAACCTGGTCTATCCAACATTACTGGATAAAGTAACTGTGGATATGGAGATAGCATGGAAAGAGCCTTTTTCACCCATTCTTCCCATCCTCCGCGTAAAGGATATGGATGAAGCGGTAGAAATCGCCAACCGGTCTGAATATGGACTGCAGTCCTCTGTATTTACCAAAGACATTAATAAAGCATTTCTTATTGCTGAGAAATTAGAAGTGGGAACCGTTCAGATCAATAATAAAACAGAACGAGGTCCGGATCATTTTCCGTTTCTGGGAGTGAAAGCTTCCGGAATGGGCACTCAGGGAGTCAGATACTCCATAGAGGCAATGACAAGACCAAAAGCAGTTACCATTAATATTACAGAATAGTATGTAATAAAGCCTGCCCGGTTGATTCGGGCAGGCTTTTTCAGATTTTATGGGTATAGGTCAGCTTTCGTCCTCTGACTGGCTGTCAGCTTTTGTTTTATGGGTGGTGCCCCATTCATAATGTGGGGGTGCGTAGACGGAAGTCATTTTAAGGGGTTGATTGCCAATGTTAACAATATTATGCCAAATGCCTGCGGGAACAAAGATTCCATAATTATCGAAAACCAGATACTGGGAATCCATGGAAAGTTTTGAGGTTCCCAGCTGAACCAGCCCCAGGCCTTCCTCAACTCGTATATACTGATCCAGATCAGGATGGACTTCCAAACCAACGGTCCGTTTAACGGGTATGTTCATAAGTGTGATCTGAAGATAGTCACCGGTCCAGAGTACAGAGCGAAAATTGTCGTTTTGCTCAGCTGCTTTCTGAACATCAATGATAAAGGGGTTTGGACCGAAATCGGATGGAAATTCAGGCAGATCCGTCATTTCCGAATCAAATTCAATTTTGTCATTATAGTTATCATACATAGCTTCATTCACCGGAGATTATATTTTCTATTAGTATATGAGCAAGGCATCGATGGTGATATTATTTCTTGGTGACATTTATAAAAAAAATGAATGTATATGCAAAAGGTTTGTAATTACGCGAGCATCCTTTTGACAAAATACGCCATTATATGATATTGTTGTCTATATTCATTATTAATTACAGGAGGCTTTATTCTATGGCGGGTACAAGAGTTGTTATAGTTGATGATTCTCCCTTCTCAATCGCTTTCATCAAAGGAATTCTGGAAAGAAACGGTCTTGAAGTGGTTGGAGAAGCAGGAACTCTGGAAGAAGTAAAAAAGGTGATACAGGATACAAAGCCTCAGCTTGTGACGATGGACATGACACTGCCTGGAACCGATGGATTGGAGTGTACACGTGCAATTCATGAAATTGACAGAAGTATTAAAGTTATTGTCATTAGTTCCATGATGGATGATGAAATTGTAAAGGAAGCAAAAGAAAATAAGGTTTCCGCTTATGTGCAAAAGCCAGTTGATGAAGAGGAACTGATGACTGCAGTAAACCGTGTCATGGCTTCGGAAGAACTGTATCACTTTTTATCAAGTGAGTATATTAAGATTTTTAAAGAAGCACTTCTTGACGGTACCAACAAATTAACGAAAACCCTCATCCAATATAAGGATGAACATATCTGCAATGAGGAGTTTGAGTCAAAAGGATTATCTGTGATTGTTGGTATTATTGGTAAGTTTTCCGGCAGAATGCTGATTGATGTAAAGATGGAAACCGCTTATAAGCTGACAGCTTCCATAATGAAAAGAGAGGCAGCAGGCAACGATGAAGTGCTTGCAGTGCTTGGCGAGTTTACCAACATTGTATCTGGCAATGCCTGCTCAATTATAAACAGAATGAATAAAGCCTATGGGCTCAGGGTTGCGCCTCCCACAATTATGCACGGAGAGAGTGTACATATTACCGCTCCTGGATATACGACAACGAACATACTGGCAGAGTCGGAATTTGGAGATATTCTGCTTAATATTGGATTTCAAAGGGGTGATGATCATTGGATGTAAAATACATAAATCCATTTATTGAAGCATTTCTTACCGTTATGCCACAGCTGGGATTTGAAAAAGTTGAAAAAACCAATTTAAGCCTGAAAGATTCCAATCTGGCTTATACCGGAGTTATTATGACTGTTGGCATAGTAGGAGAAATAAAGGGAAATGTAGTCTATTATCTGGATCTTGAGAATGCAAAAAAGGTAGCATCTACCATGATGATGGGGATGCCGGTAGATGAATTCAATGAGATGGCTCAGAGTGCTATTTCCGAATTGGCGAATATGCTCACGGCGAATGCTGCAACATTTTTTGCTAATATTGGAATTACAGTTGACATCTCAACACCTACCTTGCTCTATGGAGATCAGGTATCAGTGAAGATGAATTCCAGCCAGATACTTTGTATTCAGTTATTGGCAGACGCTATTCCATTTGATATTAATATCGCGTTTAGTTAAAGAACAGGCCTGTGAATGTGGGAGAACCCGGATTCGCAGGCCTGTTTTAATTCTCAGGTGAAAGCTTCTATTTGTTTAAAAAGATGGTACATATCAATCGAACCATATCCCCATATATTATTGGGATAAAAGTAAGCGTTATCCCGGTTAGCCCATCGAATTATCATACGGTTTGCCTTGACTCCTGTTATAGAGGTATGGTTTCCTCTTATAAACCCCCATTCCATGATCATTGCAGCCACGCCGGCAGCATGAGCGGCAGCCGCTCCGGTACCTGTAAATGTGCCGAATCGATTATCAGGGAGAGCACAGGGGATTTTATACCCGGGAGCTGCCACATCCGGGATAATTTCACCAAAGCGGGTAAAGCCTCTTCCCGATTCCCCAAGAATCTGGTTATTCAATTGGTTATATGCAGCAATGGTTAGGGGTACACGTGCATCTCCCGGTGAAGCAATTGTTGTGTTAGGGTCAGATTGATAAAAGTAAGTATTCGGAGAAATAAGGTTTCCGGATGGGAGCCAGCAATGATAGGAGAAAGGTTCATTTCCCTCGCTTTTAACCTGACAGTGCCAGATCCCAGGACAGGGATTGTCAAAA
This sequence comes from Clostridium boliviensis, assembly GCF_033342255.1. Lineage (NCBI taxonomy): Bacteria > Bacillati > Bacillota > Clostridia > Eubacteriales > Clostridiaceae > Clostridium > Clostridium boliviensis. The sequence continues at coordinate 57,144 of NZ_JAWONS010000326.1, read as the reverse complement.
CGCACCAGGATCACCTGGTCGCCAGTGGAGCCTTCCAGAAAGATGTTATTAATCCAGATTGTGCTCTGCCCGCAGGCCAGGCTGAATTTCTGGCAGGTATTTATGGAGGTAAAGGGGCTGCTTACAATTTCACAGTCAGGGGAATAAAGCTCAATTGTAATCCGGCCTGCAGGAAATGGCCAGATTTCCATGGAGAACATACGGTCATCATTTCCGATTCTCAGATCAAACTCATTGCCAAAGGGAGGGGTATAGGAATAGGCATAGTAATGTCTCTTTTTTTCTGCCTCATTCCCTGCAGCTGTTACAACGCCGACGCGGGGCCGCCTGACGATCTGGTCCAGATAGGAATTTAAGGGTCCGCACCCATCATGTCCTCCCTGACTGCTGCCTAAGCAGATACAGATAATCAGGGGACGGTTTAACTGTTCTGCAACGCCCAGGAGATAACGGATTCCAAGCATAATATCAGACTCCTGGTAGCAAAGAGCGTGTTCTGGAATAAAGTATATCTGCTTTAAATTATTTTTTGCTTCTTTCAGCTTTACAACAGCTAATTTGCTCTGAGGAACAATGCCTGTAAATGAATGTTTCTCATCCCGGCCTCCTGCTATTATACTGGCAATGGCAGTGCCGTGGCCATTGGTATCTGACTCGGGTACAATATTCATGGGAAGAGGAGATTGTAAAGCAGTATTAATATGATTCTTTGTATATTCGGAGCCAAATTCAAACCCTTCCGGAGGTTTTCCGGTCTGGTCAGTCTGGTCCCAGATCGAGAGTATACGTGTAGAACGATCATGATTCTGAAAAACAGGGTGGCTATAGTCGATGCCCGTATCTATTAAACCAATCACAACTCCCAGCCCCATATAATTAAAAACAGGCAGTTCGTCAGGGGAGAGATGACCTGGATTATCTGTACATATGGTAGAAGTCAAAGTAAAAACAGCGGGAAAATCTTCGTATGGGTGCAGACCTAAATCGCAGGCCTGCTTATTTTGTTTCCCCAAATGGATCAGTGAATATTCTCCATTTAATTTTGTAATGTTTTCTAAGATGTTGCAAGGAGGGATCAGTGAATTGCTGATAATAAAGTCATAATAATCATTATCCAGTATTTTCTTCATGACAGGCCTGCCTTTTATACACAGTATATAACCATTTTATGCTGGTAAAGCGGGCAAATACCTGACAAATAGTGGAATCAGGAAAAAAACAAAAATATTTGATTGCAGAAACGTTTTAGTGAAGAAAATGATCTTGACAAATAGTCAGTACTGAGTATAATGAACCTATGATATTACTCAGTACTGACTAAAAAGGAGCGGATGAATATGATACCATTGTATATACTTGGAATTTTACTGCGGTTTGGACCGCAGCACGGCTATCAGATTAAAAAAATCATGGAACAACAGCTGGAGGATTTTACTAAAATAAAGCTTCCAACTGTATATTATCACTTAGAGAAGATGGAAGCCTCCGGCATTCTGACAGCAATCAGAGACCGGCAAAGCGCCAGACCTGAAAAAACTGTGTATTATTTGGGAGAGACCGGTGCAGAAAAATTTAAAGAGTTGTTAAAGCAGACTTTAGATATGCATTATCGTCCTGTTTTTGATGCGGATGCTGCGTTCTATTTTTCCGAATATCTGAGTCCGGCAGATTTTATACAGAGTCTGACTCTTCATATCACCAGGCTGGAAACAATTCTTAAAAAAATTGAAGATCACCAGACAGAGATTCATCAGATTGTGCCTGAGAATATGAGAGCTTATGCTGATATCATATTTAATCATCATGTGATGCATTACAGAACCGAATTAAACTGGGCGGAAGAATCACTAAGAGTGATCAGAAAGAAAGGAGCAGGCTATGACAGCAGCGAGAGTTATTGAAACAAATGAGGGGATTCAAAGTGAATTGACAGCAGAGATATTTGATGAATTTGCAAAGGGAATGAGGGATAAAGGCTGGAACGGGGTGGCTGAGATGATTGCCTCTGGAATTTACGGAGGGGATATTCTGGAGATTGGCCCCGGGCCAGGATATGTGGGTTTGGAACTGGCTAAAAGAGTGAAGCTTAACTCATTTACCGGTTGCGAGATCAGCCCGGCCATGATTCAAATTGCAGAGAAAAATGCCCGGGAATATGGGATTGAAGCCTGTTATGTAGAGGGAAATGGTATGAATATGCCTTTCTCAGACAATGCATTTGATTGTGTGATATCAAATGGATCTCTCCACGAATGGGAAAGTCCGGTTCTGGTTTTTAATGAGATTTACCGGGTTCTTCGTCCGGGAGGAAGGTATTGCATTACGGATATGAGAAGAGATATTGGCTTTTTTAAGCAATCGATGATATATCTCAGTACAAAACCAAAAGAAATCAGACCTGGATTCCTTTCCTCTTTGCATGCGGCTTATACGAAGGGAGAGATGCAGGAACTTTTAAGGAACAGCAGACTTTGTGATGGTATGGTAAAAGAAGATTTTATGGGATTAAGTATTACAGGGGAAATAAAAAAATATTGACAAAGCAGATAGATTAATATATATTGAGTATATACTCAATGAGTAGGTGGTCAATAAAATGAAATCAAAAAGACAGATACAAAAAGAAAGTACCAGGCAGAAAATTATGGATACCGCATATAGGATATATGCAAGAGAAGGATTCTCTGCCTCAACAGCAAAAATTGCCAGAGAGGCAGGTGTTTCCCATGGAACTGTGTTCGCTCATTTCCAGTCATTAAATGAGCTGTTGGAATGTATGATCGGAGAATTCCAGATCAGTATTGCTGCAGAATTTCATGAAATGGAAGAATCCAGTAAAAGCATCAGTGATTTCCTGGATGCTCATTTAAAAATTCTTATTGATCATGAGGATTTTTATCTGCGTCTTATTACTGAGAGAAGCCTTTTGCCGGAAGAGGTACAGTATGTATATGCAGATAATCAAGCGGCTGCCGCCCATCATTTCAACCGGATGATGACGCGGGAGATGAAGAATGGCGCTGTGAAAGAGATCCCGGTTCATATGCTTTTTAATACATGGCTTGGATTGATCCATTATTACTTGTGTAACAAGGAATTCTTTTCTCCGGACGAACCGGTTTTAGCCCGCTATTCCGGAGAATTGAAACATACATTTTTAAGTCTTATTACAAAATAACAGGAGGAAATTACCATGAAGGTATGTATCGCCTGCGGTATGCCAATGGAAAAGAAATCTGATTTTCCAGATGGAGATGAACAGAAAGATTATTGTGTTTATTGTGCCAGACCGGACGGATCCATGAGATCATTTGAAGAGGCAAAAGCCGGCATGACCAAATTTATTATGGAGAGTCAGGGATTTGACAAGACAGCTGCAGAAAAAATTGCAGTGAGCAGCATGAGTAAGCTGCCTGCCTGGAAAGATCGCCAGATTACAGGAGAGCAGAAGGAAGGAGTGGATCCGCATGAAGGTAAGTAAAGCATTTTCGGTATTTGCAAAGGAGGCCCCTGAGGTTCAGGGGGCATGGATGGAGATGGTTCAGAAGCTGGATACAGCAAGCGGGCTTGACAAAAAGACAGAAGAACTTGCGTATATTGCAGTTATGGCAGTTATGCGGCTGGAGAGTGGTCTGCCTTTTCATGTCCAGATGGCAAAATCCCATGGAGCCACACGCGAGGAGATTATCAGCAGTATTCTGGTTGGACTGCCGGCTGCGGGAAATGTGGTGATACAGTCATTGCCCATTGCATTGGAAGCGTATGACAACGAATAGAACGAATAAACAGGGGCAAAGCCGTTATCTCAGCTTTACCCCTGTTTATTATTCCAGTGTTACATTGACCTGATATTCTTTTTTGCCTTCATGGAATGGGATCTCACAACCCTGAGTGGCAGCTCCATCTACCAGGAATGAGGATATTTTATTTCCGGATTCACCGTTTCTCACAACGTGAATGTGATAGGTGGCCCCTCTAAACTTACGGATTGCAGAAAATTCTCCGATTGAGTCCGGAAGACATGGATTTACAATTAATCCATGAAAGCCGGGACGTATTCCAAGAATGTGCTGGGAGATACAGACAAAGGTCCAGGCTGCAGTACCAGTCAGCCAGCTGTTCTTTGCTTCTCCGAAGTTGACAGCATCTTTACCGGCAATCATCTGGGAGTAGCAGTAAGGTTCCGTTTTGTGGATCTCGCTGATTTCCTCTGTATAAGCAGGAGCCGTTTTCCGGTATACTTCAAATGCACGATTGCCTCTGCCGATCATGGTTTCTGCTATAGAGATCCATGGATTATTGTGACAGAAGATACCTGCATTTTCTTTATAGCCAGGCGGATAGGAAGAGATTTCACCTAACTCCTTATGGTAAGTCTGGTATGCAGGCTGGAGAAGAACGATTCCATAGGTGGTATCAAGTTTTTCCTTTACACTATCCAGCGCTTTTTCGGCAAGACCTTCTTCAATTCCAATACCGCCCATAACACAAAAGCCCTGTGGCTCAATAAAAATCTGACCTTCCTTGCATTCTTTTGATCCTACTTTATTGCCGAAAGCGTCATAAGCCCGGAGGAACCATTCGCCGTCCCAGCCAGATTTAAGAACAGCCTGATAAACCGCTTCTACAGAGTCTTCCGCTTCAGCGGCTTCTTTTTCCAGTCCGGTCAAACGGCAGATTTGGGCGTATTCTTTTCCGTATTTCACATACATTCCAGCGATCATCAGAGATTCTGCAACTGGTCCTTCGGATGGACCTGTCGTCTGAAAGGATTCCCCTGGCTCCATGGAAAAACAGTTTAAATTAAGACAGTCATTCCAGTCTGCGCGTCCGATAAGAGGCAGACCATGAGGACCCAGATGGGATTTTGTAAATCCAAATGAGCGCCTTAGATGTTCCATTAAGGTCTGGCTTTTGCTGGAATCGTTATCAAACGGAACATTTTCTTCTAAGATATCCCAGTCACCGGTTTCCCGTATGTATGCACTCACTCCAGCAATCAGCCAGAGGGGATCATCATTGAAACCGCTTCCGATGTCCATATTACCTCTTTTGGTAAGAGGCTGATATTGGTGATAGGCACTTCCGTCTTCAAACTGGGTGGAAGCAATATCAATGATCCGCTCTCTTGCCCGTTCCGGTATCATGTGGACAAAACCAAGTAAATCCTGGCAGGAATCGCGGAATCCCATACCCCGTCCTGTTCCTGACTCGTAATAGGATGCGGAACGGGACATATTAAAGGTTACCATACACTGATATTGGTTCCAGATATTCACCATACGTGCTGTTTTCTCTTCTTCCAGGGAAACACTGTAGGTGGAAAGGAGATCGGTCCAGTATTGTTTCAGCTTTTCAAGAGCAGCTTCGATATCCGAAGCAGTACTGTATTTTTCCAGCACAGCATTAGAGGGTGCCTTGTTAATGACATTAGGAGCACTCCATTTTGATTCCAGAGCGTTCTCTGCATATCCAAGAATAAAGACAAAGGTTTTTTCCTCACCAGGTTCTAAATGAAGCGTGATCCTGTGAGAGCCGATGGGTGACCAGCCGCTTGCCATGGAATTACCGGAAGAATTCTTTTCTACCATAGCTGGTTTCTGATTGGAGCCGTATACGCCTACAAACGTATTCCGGTCTGTATCAAAGCCCTGAATGTCTGCGTTGACGGAATAATAGGCATAGTGATTTCTTCTTTCCCTGTATTCCGTTTTATGATAGATTACGGAACCTTCAACTTCAACTTCACCGGTATTGAAATTCCGCTGATAGTTGGTCATATCATCCATAGCATTCCAGAGACAGAATTCCACGTAGGAATACAACGTGAAATCTTTGGGTTCGCTGCTTTCATTCTTTAACGTTACCATATTGATCTCGCAGGAATCTCCTAACGGTACAAAGGCTGTTACCTTTGCGCATAAAGCATTTTTCTTTCCTGTGTAACGGGTCACTCCAAGTCCATGACGGCATTCATAAAAATCTAACGGAGTCTTAGCAGGCTGCCAGCCCGGATTCCATACGGTCCCGTTTTCATTAATATAGTAGTAGTGTCCGTTGCTGTCCAGAGGAACATTATTATAACGGTACCTTGTCAGCCGGAGCATCTTGGCATCTTTGTAAAAGCTGTACCCCCCTCCGGTGTTGGAAACCAGCGAAAAGAAATTTTCGCTGCCCAGATAATTGATCCATGGCAGAGGAGTATCTGGGGCAGTAATTACATATTCTTTGTCCTGGTCATTAAAATATCCATATTTCATAGTTGAATAACTCCTTCCTGTTGGATGACCCAAATCCCTAAAAACGACATTTTTCGAAAACGATTAAGAAAGTTAATAGGGAGTTATACGGTCATAATAGCGCGGGTTGAGAAAAAATACAAGAGTAAATTTTGAAATAATAAAAAATAAAAACAGATCCATAAATAAAACATGTAAATATGCACAAAAACATAAAACTAAAACTATATAAACTAGACAAAAAAGAAAATTATTGTTGATTTTTGATTGAGAAGGGGGTATAGTGAAAATACGAAAACGATTAAGTTAAAAGGATGAGACATATGATTTCTATGAAAGAACTGGCACAGCACTGCGGGGTATCCGTTGCCACAGTGAGTAAGGCGCTTAATGATCAGAATGACATCGGGGAGAGCACTAAACTGAGGGTTAAGCAGGCAGCGGAGAAGCTGGGATATTATCCCAATGCTGCAGCAAGATCCTTAAAAACGAATAGAAGCTACAACATAGGGGTTCTATTTGTCGATGAGGCAAACAGCGGCCTGACCCATGAATACTTTGCCGCGGTTCTGGAAGGGTTTAAGGTTGAAGCGGAAAAGCAGGGATACGATATAACATTTATTAACGGGCAGATCGGGAAAAAGAAAGTTTCCTATTATGATCACTGCAAATATCGGAATGTTGATGGAGTGGTGATTGCCTGTGTACAATTTGATAACCCTGAAGTGATCGATCTTTTAAATGGGGATATACCTGTTGTAACCATCGACCATATCAATGAAAATTGCTCTTCTGTATTATCCGATAACGTAAAGGGTATCCAGAGCCTGATGGAATATGTTTATGAAAAGGGGCATAGAAAAATTGCCTATATACACGGGCAGGCGAACAGCACCGTAACAAAGGCGAGACTCACCAGTTTTTATCGCTTTCTGGAAAGTAAAGAGCTTTCGGTACCTGATGAATATGTGCTGGAAGCAGATTATCTGGATGTCAGTCAGGCTATGACATGTACCAGTGAACTGTTAGACCAAAAGGACCCGCCAACCTGTATTATATATCCGGATGATACAGCATTAATTGGTGGTCTGAATGAAATCCGGATGAGAAATTTAAGGGTTCCGGATGATATCTCCATTGCCGGTTATGACGGCAGCAAGTTATCACAGATATTGAACCCAAGGCTTACTACCATTCGTCAGAATACAGCAGAAATTGGTATGCAGGCCGCTAAAAAATTGATAAGCACAATCGAAAAGCCCAAGACGACTTTCACAGAACAGATCATTGTGGAAGGCGAACTGATTACAGGCGAATCGGTTGGTAATGCTAATATTTCATGATAGCAATATCAGAAAAGGAGAGGGAAATATGAAGAAGAAATTTGTAAGCGGATTATTATGCGCGGTGATGGCGGCTTCATTGGTTGCCGGCTGCTCCTCAAAGAGTGCGCCAGGCGAAAGCACAAGCAAAGCAGCAGATACGACAACTGCAAAAGAAGCAGAAGCAACAACGCAAGCAGCCAAGGATGCGGGCAGTGAAGAGGGGAAGGTCATCAATATCTATTGCTGGAATGATGAATTTAAGGCAAGATATGATGATTATTATGCTTCCAAGCTTCCGGCCGGCTATAAGGTTAATTTTGTCACAACACCAAGCGAAAATAACGCTTACCAGAATGCTCTTGATGAGGCGCTGTTAAACCAGAATGATGCCAAGGCTGATGATAAAGTCGACATGTTCCTGGTTGAAGCAGATTATATTCTGAAATATGTAAATTCCGATTACACACTTGATTTAAAGGATATTGGTATTACAGATCAGGATATGTCAAAGCAGTATGATTACACCAAAGTAATTGCACAGGATACAAATGGGGCACAAAAGGGTATTTCCTGGCAGGGCTGTCCCGGACTTTATATCTATCGCCGTTCCATTGCAAAGGATGTATTGGGGACAGATGATCCGGCAGAAGTTCAAAAGGCAATCAATGATTGGGATTCCTTTGATAAAACTGCAGCAAAGATGAAAGATAAAGGTTACTACATGCTTTCCGGTTATGATGATTCTTATCGTACATTCTCCAATAATGTAACTGCTCCATGGGTAGATGGAAAGAAAGTAGTGATTGATCCTAATCTGAATAAGTGGGTAGAGCAGACCAAGAAATATACTGACAATGGCTACAATGAGAAGACTACTCTCTGGGCAGCTGAATGGGCAGCCGGACAGGGGGATGAAGGAAAAGTATTCGGTTATTTCATGCCTGCATGGGGCGTAGACTTCGTTCTTGCGGGAAACTCTCTTGCAAAAGCAGAAGCTGACGGCGGAAAACAGGAACCAGGAAACGGCACTTACGGTGACTGGGCAGCAACCATCGGACCAGAATCCTACAACTGGGGCGGTACCTGGCTGTGTGCAGCAAATGGAACCGACAATGCTGATATCGTGGCAGACATTATGAAAACGATCTGCTGTGACGATGCAACCATGAAGAAAATTGTAGAAGAGAAGAATGACTTCGTAAATAACAAGACTGTTATGGAAGAACTTGCAAAAAGTGATTATAAATCAGCATTCCTTGGCGGACAGAATCCTCTTCAGATGTACTGCGATGCTGCAGAAAAGATTGATATGAGCAAGATTTCTCCTTACGATCAGGGTCTGAATGAAAGCTTCCAGAATGCAATGCATGATTATTTTAACGGTACAGTTGATAAAGATACAGCACTTAAGAATTTCTACACTTCTCTGCAAGAGAAATATCCGGAATTAGAAGTAAACCAGTAGTAAAATACAGGGCGGGATTTTCCCGCCCTGTATGAAAACAGGAGGCTTCATCATGGTAAGAGAAAAAAAGGCAAAAGCCAGAAAAAAAATCAGCTATTCAAAATGGGGATATATTTTTTTGATACCTTTTTTTGTTACATATTTGGTATTTTCATTTATCCCTCTTATATCTACCTTTTATAACAGTATGTTTGAAAATTACCGTTCAGGTTTAACCCAGATCGGTCCTAATTTCGTTGGATTTGATAATTATATCGCCATTTTTCAGAGTGATCTCCTGAAATACTTAGGCAATACCATGATTCTCTGGATTATCGGCTTTATTCCCCAGATTATTATTTCCCTGATTCTGGCGGTCTGGTTTGCTGATTTTCGAATGAGACTGAGGGGAAGTACATTCTTTAAAACGATTATTTACCTTCCTAATGTGATTATGGCAGCATCTTTTGCCATGCTGTTTTTTGCCCTGTTTTCAGATGACGGTCCAATGAACAATCTTATTATAAGAATGGGGCTGGCTGACAGTCCAATCCGTTTTCTAACAACTGTATGGGGAACCAGGGGACTGGTTGGTCTTATGAACTTTATGATGTGGTTTGGTAATACCACTATTTTACTCATGGCCGCTATTCTGGGTGTCGATTCTGCTTTATTTGAAGCTGCGGCTATTGATGGTGCCAAGTCTCTTCAGATTTTTACGAAGATTACAATGCCAACCATTAAACCTATTTTTATTTATGTACTCATCACTTCACTCATCGGCGGATTACAGATGTTTGATGTTCCTCAGGTGCTTACCAATGGAAAGGGAACACCGGACAGGGCAAGCATGACGCTGATCATGTTTTTGAATAATCATTTATACAGCAAAAACTATGGTATGGCAGGAGCATTATCTGTAATCCTGTTTATTATCACGGCAGCACTTAGCATTGTGGTATTTTTTATTCTTACGGGTGCTGGCAAAAAGAAAGGAGGATCAAGATAATGGGAAAAGCGATGAATCTTAAAAAGGCAATTGTTTATATTGTATTGTCATTATTATCCTTTTTATGCCTTTTCTTCTTTTATTGCCTGATCATTAATGCGACCAGATCCCATCCGGAGATTTCAAAGGGATTCTCGTTTCTGCCAGGCAAATCATTTGGTCCTAACTTATATAATGTACTTCACAACGAAAATCTGCCTGTTGTCCATGGCATATTAAACAGCCTGTTTATCGCCATTGGTTCTACTGCTTTGTCAGTATATGTATCTGCACTTACAGCATACGCAATTCATGCCTATGACTTTAAGTTCAGAAATGCGGTTTATCTTTTTATCATACTGATTATGATGATCCCGACACAGGTTACAACCCTTGGTTTTTTAAGTCTGATTGGTAAGATGGGACTGATGGACAGCTTTATTCCTCTGATTCTTCCTTCCATGGCAGCTCCTGTTGTTTTCTATTTTATGGTTTCCTATTTTGAGAGCAATCTGCCCCTGGAGATTGTGGAGTCAGCCAGAATTGATGGATCGAATGAATTTTATACTTTTAATTTCATTGTAATTCCTATTGTAAAGCCGGCTTTGGCTGTGCAGGGTATCTTTGCATTTGTAGCTTCCTGGAACAATTATTTTGTTCCCTCCCTTGTTTTAAAATCCAATGCAAAGAAAACACTTCCAATCTTAATTGCCCAGCTGCGGAGCGCGGATTTTTTGAAATTTGATATGGGTCAGGTTTATATGCTGATCACAATTGCCATAGTTCCGGTAGCAATTATTTATCTATGTCTGTCAAGATTTATTATTGGCGGAGTGACGGCAGGAAGTGTGAAAGGATAAATCAGAATGGACTGGAAAAAAGATTTTATATGGGGAACGGCTACCTCTTCCTACCAAATAGAAGGGGCGGCCTATGAGGATGGAAAAGGTCTGTCTGTATGGGATGTTTTTACAAAAGAGAGTGGCAGGATATATGAGGACCATACAGGTGAAGTGGCTTGCGATCATTATCATCGGATGAAAGAGGATGTTGCTCTGCTTGCAGAGCTTGGCGTAGGTGCTTACCGGTTTTCTGTCTCCTGGCCGAGAGTTATGCCACATGGAACAGGAGAGGTGAATGAAAAGGGGCTTCAGTTCTATTCCGATCTGGTGGATGAACTGCTCCGGCATCACATTACCCCATATGTAACCTTGTTTCATTGGGACTTTCCCAATGAGCTGGAGATGCAGGGCGGCTGGTTAAATCCCAGCAGTCCTGAGTGGTTTGCATCGTATACAGAAATTGTGGCAAATGCATTTGGGGACAGGGTAAAGTATTATATCACTTTTAATGAGCCCCAGATATTTACCTGGCTGGGATATGATACATGTACTCATGCTCCAGGAATCAAATATCCGGCAGGCAGAATTCTTGCCATGTGCCGCAATATTGCACTGGCTCATGGAATGTCTGTAATGAAATTGCGGGAACTGGTACCGGACTGCCGGGTAGGATATGCACCTACCTGCGGCAATGCGTACTGGCCGGTGGAAGAAACTAAAATACTGGCAGCGAAGGCAAAGGAACTGCAAAATTCCTTTGGATCCGATGACTGGATTCGTTCTTCTGCGTTCTGGAATGAGCTGTTTTTAAAGGGCAGATTTCATGAGAAGTGTCGGGATCTCTTTGGCACGGATCTACCGGAACTGACGGATAAGGAGCGGCTGCTGATTGGCCAGCCCCTTGATTTTTGCGGGATGAATATCTATCAGGGAACTTCCGTAAGCTTTTCAGATACCGGTGAGCTGGTTATTGGTAAGCTTCCGGTGGGACATGGGAAGACTGGAATTGGCTGGCCCATTACTCCAAAAGCCATGTACTGGGCGGTGAAAAATTTCTATGATACTTACCACCTGCCTTTGTATATTACTGAAAATGGCATGTCTGCCCTTGATGTCATATCCTTAGACGGGCAAGTGTATGATCCATGCAGAATTGATTACCTGGCACGGCATCTGTCTGAACTGAAGCGCGCAGTATCAGACGGGGCAGAGGTGGAAGGGTACTTCATATGGAGTTTTTTGGATAACTTTGAATGGGATAAGGGCTACGACGACCGATTTGGTATTGTATATGTAGATTATGAAACCCAGAGAAGGATACCAAAAGACAGTTTTTACTGGTATCAGAATGTAATAAAATCAGAATGATATAGAAAAAAAGCAGTTCAGATCCGGTTATTTGTGATCTGAACTGCTTTTTCTTACCCCAGAGGGGTGGCTTTTCCGCTTACTTCATCATACTGGAAGCCGACGCTGTTGTCACTGCAATCACATAAATAAGTGGCGATATAGGTCAGCGTACTGTCTGGAAGCCGTTTGTAAGTCCGTACCGTGTAGTAGTCTTTTCCATCTATCTTGGATATTCCGGGAGAGGCAATGAATTGGTAGGAATCTGTACTCTCTGAAAGCTTCAGCTTTTCCTGGCTCTGGGAACGGACAGTATTCTCAGCCTGCTCAATGGTGGTTTCCGGTTTCGGCTGCTTTTGTATGTCTGAGATCACCTGTTTTTGCTGATCCCACTGATTTTTGAAATAATCATTCCATGATTCACTACCTTTGCCTGCCGTGACAGTCACACTGTCGCCTGATGATTCCAGTGTAATGGAAAGATAGGACTTTGAATCGTTTGATGGTCCGGAAAGCTGGTAGAACTCAGCATTTTCGCTTTTGGTTTCGCCTTCTGTACTTGCAGCTGCTGTGCTTTCGGCTGTTACATCAATAAAGCTTTTTTTCGTCTCCAGGTAATCCTTATAGCTTTTTAAATCTTCAGAGGCGTTATCTAAATTTACGTATTTATACGTATCTTCAGGTTCGACGGGTGCAGTTGATTCGCCTTGTGCAGTTGTACTGCTTTTCGCATCTGCAGCAGATTTAGCTGCACTTTCCGAAACAGGCTCCTGTTTTTCAAAGGTACGTTTGCCCACGATGGCAGTGAAAGAGGAGATATCTTCGTTCTTTGAAAAATAGTATTCTGGAGCTTTTGGCACCTTCTCCTTTGCGGGAGCCTTGTGTCTCATGGATATTAAAATAACCGCCTGTGCTGCTCCGATAATAATAATAAAAAGAGCTGCAACCAGTAATACAAGTACTCTTTTGTTCTTCGGCAGTAAATTCTTTTTCCTGGTTTCTTTCGGCTTTTTCGCTTTCCCCTTTACAGCCTTCTGGGGTTTTTGTTTCGTTTTTGTTTTTTTTATGTTTGTTTTCTTTGTAGGCATAATGGTCATCCTTATGTAATTTGGTATTGCAGTTACAAAACATTACTATTCATATATCGGATAAAGAGGATTGAAACATAAGGATTGTCTTATATTTATCATTCGGCTAGTTAATCAACAGGTTTTTTGCGGTTCCCATGATCACCTTATCAACAAATTCCGCAACTTCTTCTTTGGGTTCCGGCATATCCGTATTCAGCCATTGTTTCAATACTCCCGTAAGTCCGTATGTGATAAATTCCAGAAAATAGTTCAGCGTGACATCCCTGGCATTGGGGTACTGCTCCTTGATAATGGCAGTACCGTTTTTTAAAATCAGAGTATGGAAGCGGTTAACAAAGTCATTGGAAGAGCTGTTTTCAAACAGGATCTTACATATCTTTTTATTCTCTTCAATATACTGAATGATGGGGATGAGAATGGGCATGAGAGAAGCCTTAATAAATGCTTCCCGATAATCATTAACCATATTTTGAAAATCCCTTAGTACTTCGGATTCCATCTCCTGTAACAGGCTGTAGGTATCTGCATAATGAAGATAAAAGGTTCCGCGGTTTAAATCAGCCAGTTCAGTGATGTCCTTTACTGAAATATTTTTAAAATCTTTTTTTTCCATTAGTTCAAGAAGACTTTCCTTTAACAGTTTCTGCGTTTTCCGGATGCGTCGATCCTGCTTTTGCATATCCATACAGCTCCTCCCTTTGCGCACTGGCGCATGCTCTTTTTTTGATTGACAATTTCTTCCAATGTGTTGAGTATAATGCTGGAAAATAGACTGTGATTATTAATAGATGTATTAAAATAATTTGATTATTGAATGTTATGTACACCAGTATTATAATATACACGTGTTGAAAAGTCAATAAATCATCCATTAGTGGAAAGATGCTTATAAATGGAGGGGGATATGAATAAAAGCAGAAGTATTTTCGACAAATTAGTTCATTTTATCGTATTTAAAGGAAAAATAATTGAAAGTATCTTTTTTGCGGCGACTGTAATCTGTGCAGCATGCTTCCCTTTTGTAAAAGTAAACTATGATCTAAGCAAGTATCTTCCGCAGTTTGCCCAGACAAAGCAGGCCCTGGATGTGATGGAAGATGAGTTTGGTTATCCAGGTATGGCGCGGATCATGGTGCAGGATGTAAGCCTGCAGGAAGCGGAGCGGATCAGAACGCAGATTTCGGATCTGGAGGGAGTGGATGTGGTAGTCGGACCTGATCTGGCAACGGATGTATATATGGGAGCTTCCTTTGCAAATGAAGGTCTGACGGATCTGGCTTCGGTTGATGTATTTTCCATGAAGGATTATTACCGGGAGGGCAATGCATTGATGGATGTAATATTTGAAAAAGGAGATGATAATCCGCTTACCCGGACCGACATAGAAAAAATATATACAATAGTAGGAAAGGACCGTGGCTGCTTTGCGGGAAGTGCGGTATCCAGTAAAGAGCGTGAGGAATCCATTACCCACGAGATTACCATTGCAATTGGTATGGCGCTTGTGATTATCTGGCTGATTCTAACGCTTACCACAACATCCTGGGTGGAACCTTTTCTGTTTATATTGATTATGATCATTGCAATTATACTAAATATGGGATCAAACCTGATGTTTGGGACAATATCATTCTTTACATTTTCAACTGCGGCGATTTTGCAGCTGGCAGTCTCTATGGATTATTCCATTTTTCTCTTACATACGTTTACCGCAATAAAGAATACAGGAGTAGAAATAAATAAAGCCATGGAGATGGCAGTGAAAGAATCCTGCAGTTCCATTTTAGCAAGCGGTGCCACTACCATTGTCGGATTTATAGTGATTGCATTCATGCGCTTCACTATTGGTAAGGACGTGGGGTTTGTTCTGACAAAAGGAATCATCTGCAGTCTGGCAACCGTACTGCTCCTGATGCCAACCCTGATACTCCATTTTAATAATAAGATAGAGAAAACAGCTCACAAACCATTCATACCTTCGTTTGACCGTTTTTCGAGGCTGATGAACAGAATCAGGAAACCTGTATTTGTAATAGCAGCTTTACTGGCAATCCCCTGTTATTTTGGCCAGAGTATGAACGCTTTTTACTATGGTGATGATGCCATTGGTGCAGGTCCGGGAACCAGAGTCTATGAAGATACCAGAAAAATCAATGAGGTGTTTGGGAAATCCAATATGGTGATTGGAATCGTACCGAATGGCTCGGTGGTGACGGAGAGACAGCTTACTGATGCACTGGAGGATCTGGATTTTGTCAATTATGCCATTTCCATGTCAGGAACAATTCCAAGGGGGATCCCGGAAAGTTTTCTGCCGGATAAGGTCACAAAACAGCTGAGAAGCAGCCGGTATGCCAGATTTCTTATATCTATGAATACCGTGCAGGAAAGCCAGTATGCCTTTGATTGCAGCCAGAAGCTGGAGGGGGTTATCCGTCAATATTATCCTGGTGATGCATATGTCATTGGTATGACTCCTACTACCATAGATATCAGGGATATTCTCACAGATGATTATAATAAAGTTTCGCTCCTTTCACTGGCGGGAGTTGCGCTTGTGGTATTAATAACCTTTCAGGCGGTATTGGTTCCCATACTTGTGATTATTCCCATTGAAGTTGCTATCTACTTAAATATGACTCTGCCCTATGTTATGGGAGACAGTTTGGTTTACATCGGTTATATCATAGTAAGCTGCCTTCAGCTGGGAGCCACCATTGATTATTCAATCTTAATGACCAACAATTATCTTGGCTTCAGGAAAACCATGAATAATACGGACTCAGCCATGGCTGCCATTTCGAAGAGTACCCTATCCATTCTTACTTCCGGAGGCATTTTAACAGTGGTTGGATATCTTTTGTTTTTCACATCCTCCATTCAGGCGATCTCCCAGGTGGGGCGCCTTGTAGGCAGAGGGGCTATTCTCAGTATGGTATTGGTGCTGTCTCTCTTACCAGCGCTTCTCAGTCTGTTTGACAGGCAGATACAAAAACAGCAGGAACGCGCAGCCAGACGGAAAGAAAGACGGTTTTTGAAATACATGAAGGTAAGAGGAAAGTTAAAAGGAGGGGATGGGAATGAATAAGCATAAAAGAATATTCCACATAGGGTTGGCTGTGGTTTTTTCCATGCAGTCCGTACTGGTACCATTGGCATCGGAAGTGCAGCCTCCATACGATGAAACTCTTTATGTTACGATGGATCCTTATGGAGAAATAAAAGAGAGCAGTATTGTAAAAGTTTACAGGATGAACGGAAGTGAGCCTCTTACTGATTATGGGACTTATGATAAGGTGATTAATTTAACAGACCATTCTCAGCCGGTAATTGGAGAAGACGGTTCGGTAACGTTTCATCCGGAAGAGGGAGAAAACCGATTCTATTTTGAGGGTCAGACAAAAACAGAAAAAAAGGAACTGCCCTGGAATATTACAGTCAGTTACAGATTAAATGGAGTGGAGAAAAAAGCAGATGAACTGGCTGGAGAAAAGGGTCTGATTGAAGTGAATGTAGATTTGGTTCCTAATAAAGGCGTTTCAGACTATTATAAAAATAATATGACTCTGATGGGCAGTGCTGTTGTAGATATGGATAAAAATTTAAGTCTGGAGGCAGAGGGTGCACAGGTACAGACGGTAGGAAATTTAAGCACAGTGGCATTTTTTGCACTGCCTGGAGAAGAGGGGCATTATTCCATCCGCATTGGAACAGATGATTTTAAGTTTACAGGCATTGTATTTGCCATGGTCCCGCTGACGGTAAGCCAGCTTGACAAAGTAAAAGATCTGCGGGAAGCAAAGGAGACTATGGAAGATTCTGCTGATGAAATCAGTGCCAGTCTGGATGTGGTACTAAATACCATGGAGCAGATGAAGAAAAGCATAGATACCACATCCGATGGAATCAGAGGGCTTGATAAAACCAGACAGATTGTGGCAGATTCCAAAGGAAAGGTCTATCAGAATGCGGATGATGCGCTGACTGCACTGGATGGATTGTCCCAGACATTAAGACCGTTTTATAATCACACGGAGAATGCAAAAAATGCTTTAAATGAGCTGCGAAATCAGACCAATCATTTAACTGAAATCTTAAGTGATCTTTCCCCAGACTTAAAAGATCTTCAGGAAGGCGTCAGAGAACTCAGAGATGAATTGGAGGAATTGCAGCGACTGGCGAATTCGCCGGAAACAGGGCTGAAAGCTCAGATGTTTTTTAAGCAGCTGGATAAGACGCAGGAGCATTTAAATACACTGACACAGCAGCAGAGGACTCTGGCAGAGGAACTTGCATCACTGGCACAAATGCTTCCGCAGCTGACAGCCCTGACAGGTTCACTCAGTGCTTCCGCTCAGGGACTGTCATCAGAAGATCTGGAAGAACTGCTTGAGGATGTCAGTGAGGAAGGGCTTGCCGATGAGGCTGAGATCTCCTCGTACCTGTTCAACGAAAGAGGTTATTCTGTGACAGAGATCAGCGCATTAACCAGTTATTTAACCTCCGCTCTGGAAACGGAAAATCTCGCCTCACCCAGCTCTGCTTCCAGTGCTGACTCAAGTGCTGCTTCCCAGGCAGCAATAAAGGCTGCTGCGCCCCTTGCAAAGATTCTTCCCCAGCTGGCAGACAGCGGGGCGGTACTGACCAGTGATATGACGAATTTTCTGGGTTTGGCTAAAGTACTTCTTGGTGATCTTTATGCGGAAAAGAATCATATAAACGGTGCGGCTGATGGTGTGATAAAAGGGGCCGATTCCATCGGACAGCTTTGTGATACGGCAGATGATCTGATTGGAAATGCAGAAGAGCTTAACGGAATTTTACACCGGCATCATGATGAAATGCTTAATACACTGACGGATATGGGGAAGATGACAGACAGTGCCTCCCGGGGCATAGATTCTATGAACGTGTTTTTACGATCTCTGGAAGATCAGATGAAGACAGTGGGAAACTCCTTAAACGGCAGTACACAAAAGACACTTAACGGGCTTGCAGATACCCTTAATGTTGCTGGTAACGGACTTAACCAGACGGAAGTTCTCCGCAATGCCAAGGATACCATAAAGAAGACAATTGATGATAAGTGGGATGAATATACTACTGAGGATACAACCCTGTTAAACATTGATTTAGAGGCGAAACCAGTCTCCATGACATCTGCTAAAAATCCAGCTCCAAAGAGCATTCAGATCATACTGAGAACGGGAGAAATAAAACAGGATGAAGAGAATTCTGATTTGGCCGTAGATGAAGACTTTCACCCGGATGGCAGTGTGTTTCACCGTATAGGGAACATATTTAAAAGCATATTCCATTTTTTTACTTCTATATTTAAATAGAAAAAATCAGATAAAAATCATAGGTTTTTAAGAAATTCTACATTGTTATTTTTTAATTTCCTGCTTATAATAGTTTCAGGACATTTAAAGGAGGAAGTTATCATGGCGATATTAGTTACCGGTGGTGCAGGATACATAGGAAGTCATACCTGTGTGGAACTGCTGAATGCAGGGTTAGAGGTTGTGGTAGTAGATAATCTTTGCAATTCAAGCAGGGAATCCATAGAACGCGTAACGGAAATCACAGGAAAAATGCTGAATTTTTATGAGGCGGATTTACTGGACCGGGAAGCTTTAAATCAGATTTTTGAAAAGGAAACAATCGACGGTGTGATTCATTTTGCCGGCCTGAAGGCAGTGGGTGAATCCGTGGGCATGCCGCTTGAATATTATCATAATAATATTACCGGAACTTTAGTGCTTTGTGATGTTATGAGAAAACATGGGGTGAAGAATATTGTATTCAGTTCTTCTGCGACGGTATATGGAGATCCGCAGTTTGTACCGATTACGGAAGAATGTCCTAAGGGTGAAATTACCAATCCTTATGGAAGAACAAAGGGAATGCTGGAACAGATTCTTACGGATTTAAATACAGCAGATTCTCAGTGGAATGTCATGTTATTGCGTTATTTTAATCCCATCGGAGCCCATGAATCCGGCAGGATTGGAGAAGATCCAAAAGGAATTCCAAACAATCTTCTTCCTTATATTACGCAGGTGGCGGTAGGAAAACTGGAACGTTTAGGCGTTTTCGGCAGTGACTATAATACTCCGGATGGAACCTGCGTCAGGGATTATATACATGTTGTTGATCTGGCAGTGGGTCATGTGAAGGCTTTAAATGCCATGTCAAAGAAATCAGGTGGTGTCTGGATCTATAATCTGGGAACCGGTATCGGATATAGTGTTCTTGATGTAATACATGCATTTGAAGAAGCAAATGATCTGAAAATTCCTTATACCATTATGGAACGCAGACCTGGAGATATCCCCACATGCTATGCAGATCCCTCTAAAGCAGAGAAGGAGCTTGGCTGGAAGGCGGAGCGCGGCTTAAAAGAGATGTGCCGGGATTCCTGGAAATGGCAGAGGAATAATCCGGGAGGATTTGAAAAATAACGAAACAGTAATAGATAAGCGACAGACAGAGACGGGGATTTTCGCCGTCTTTTTCTGTTATCCGATTTCCCGTATTGAGATGAATCAAAAATGGCATTAAGGAGAACATATATTCGAAAATACTTGAATTTAATTAAGAAGTATGATATGATTCAATATAAGAACAAATGTTCGAGGTGATGAGATGTTAATACAGGAAGCGTTAAGCGTTCAGGAAAAATTAGAGATATTGTCGGATGCTGCCAAGTATGATGTGGCATGTACTTCCAGCGGAGTGGATAGAAAAGGGAAGGCAGGAACCATTGGCAATGCCAGCAAAGCAGGAATCTGTCACAGTTTTTCTGCAGATGGCAGATGTATCTCCCTGCTGAAGATTTTATTTACCAATCAGTGTATTTATGACTGCAAATATTGCATCAACAGATCTTCCAACGACGTTGTACGTACTGCGTTTACGCCGGAGGAAGTCTGTCAGCTTACCATACAGTTTTACCGGCGTAATTATATCGAGGGCCTGTTTTTAAGCTCCGGTGTTTTAAACAGCGCTGATTATACCATGGACCTCATCTACCAGACTTTAAAAAAGCTGAGAGAGGAATATCATTTTCATGGATATATCCATGTAAAAGCCATTCCTGGTGCAGATCCTTTATTAATTGAAAGAACCGGTTTTCTCGCTGACCGTATGAGTATTAACTTAGAACTGCCCACTGCAGAGGGTTTAAAGAAACTGGCTCCGGGGAAGAACCGGGACAAGATATTAAAGCCTATGAAGCAGATCCGGAATGGGATTGTCACCAACCGTTATGAGCTGATGGAATACAAAAAAACTCCTGCTTTCGTTCCTGCTGGACAAAGCACCCAGATGATCGTTGGTGCAACTCCGGAGAATGATTATCAGATGATGATGGTTGCAGAGGCATTGTATAAAAACTATGATTTGAAGAGAGTGTTTTATTCCGCCTTTGTACCGGTGAATCAGGACAGCAGTCTGCCGGCTCTGCCCGGAGGTCCGCCTCTTCTGAGGGAACACCGGCTTTATCAGGCAGACTGGCTGATGCGTTTTTATGGATTCCAGGCAGGAGAACTGCTCTCTGAGGAACGCCCTAATTTCAATGTTTTTCTGGATCCGAAGTGCGACTGGGCCCTCAGGCATTTAGAACTTTTTCCGGTTGAGGTCAACCGGGCGGATTATTTTACACTTTTAAGGGTGCCCGGCATGGGGGTTAAATCAGTGAAGAGAATTCTGGCAGCCAGACGGAATGGAATTCTGGATTTTGACGCTTTAAAGAAGATGGGCGTGGTGCTGAAAAGAGCTCATTACTTTATTACCTGTTCTGGTAAGATGATGTATCCGGTTAAGATAGAAGAGGATTATATAACCAGCCATCTGGTGGGAGATGAACGGAGAAGTGTCTGGGATATCAGTTCCACAGCGGCTTATCGCCAGCTTTCTCTGTTTGATGATACCAGCATGCTGGCACAGACAGGCTCCGGAGGGATTTTAGTATGAAAACGGTATATCTTTGTGACAGCAGTATCGAAGGGATTTTAAGCGGTGTTTATCAAGCATGGTCCAGTAAAAAGGGGCACGACAATGTCATGCTCCGGCTCAGGGATGATGGTGTAACGATGGAATTGTTTTGCCAGTATGAAGAAGTTTCCGCTGATACCCAAAAGGCTGATAAGGTGATAACAGCAATTAGAGATAAGATTTCTGAGGAAGCTTATGAAGCTGTCTATAAAGCTGCCTTAAGTAATGACAGCGGGCGTGCAGATAAGATTTATCGTTTCCTGATCCATGGTTTTCGAACAGGTGCCCGTATTGTTAGCATGCTGCAGATCCAGGCTGTTTATGATGTGTTTCAAATGTGCCGTTTTGTAGATAACGAGACTCATCTTCTTACCGGATTTGTAAGGTTTTCAGAGATGGAAGGCGATTTGCTGGTAAGCAGGATCGGCCCTAAGAATGATGTGATTGTGCTTCTGGCACCTCATTTTGCAGATCGGCTTTCAGGTGAGAACTGGGTATTATATGATACAAATAGAAAAAAAGCAGTTCTTCACCCCGCGTTTCGTCCCTGGTATCTGACAGAACTTCTTTCTCCCCAGTGGGAAGACAAGATGCGAAAAACGTCGGATGAGGATGAATACGAGGACCTTTTTAAGCGTTTCAGGAAGAGCATTTCTATCAGGGAGCGTACAAATCCGGTCTGTCAGATGAACCATATGCCCCTTCGTTACAGACCATATATGCCTGAATTTTCCCAGGGATTAAAAGATGTCTGACAAGGCTTTACAGTGCTCGGCATAGTTTACCATAAAGCAGAAAAAGTTAGAAAATAGTTGCCTTTTTCTGCTTTTTCAGTTATTATTAATTTAATCCGGTTCCGGATATTTCAAATGCATTTCTGCATAAAATTCCATTTTTTTATCCTTTATATTATGAAAGGAGTGTTTCAGTGTATAGTAAAGTACATAGTATTGGCATCATTGGTATTGAAGGTGTCCCTATTCTCGTGGAGGCTGATGTAAGCGATGGTCTGCCAGGATTTTCCATGGTTGGTTATCTCTCATCCCAGGTAAAAGAAGCACAGGACAGAGTCAGGACTGCTCTTAAAAATTCCGGATTTCGCATTCCTGCCAAAAAGATAACCATCAATCTTTCCCCTGCGGATATCAGGAAAGAAGGGACTGCGTTTGATCTGCCCATTGCAATAGCCATCTTATCCGCATCTGGGCTGATTACGTCCTCTGGTTTGTCTGACTGCGTGTTCTCAGGAGAACTGGGGTTAGATGGCACTGTTAAACCGGTACGAGGGGCTCTCTCCATTGCTATTGCTGCAAAAAAGGACGGTAAAACAACTTGTTATCTTCCCAGGGAAAACAGGGGAGAAGGATCTGTAACAGATGGTATACAGATTGTGGGGCTGAATACCTTAAAAGAATTGACGGACTATTTAAATGGGGGAAAAAAATTACCAGAGTTCCTGGCTGACCATAAAGTGGCGGGATCTGCAGGTAAGAACTATGATGTGGATTTTTCAGATATTGGAGGCCAGCCGTTTTTAAGACGTGCCACAGAAGTGGCTGTCGCCGGTATGCATAATATTATGTATATTGGGCCGGCAGGCACAGGGAAGACTATGTTTGCCAGCAGAATTCCTACCATTATGCCATCTCTTTCCTGGGAAGAGATTATGGAAATTTCAAAAATATACAGCGTCTGCGGCTTGCTTTCCGGAGAAAATCCGGTTATGGATATCCGCCCATTCCGCAGTCCCCATCATACCATCACCTCTCAGGCACTTGCGGGGGGCGGACGAATCCCTAAACCTGGGGAGATCACTCTGGCGTCAGGAGGGGTTCTGTTTCTGGATGAATTTTCTGAGTTTCAAAAACCAACCATTGAGATTTTAAGGCAGCCTTTGGAAGAAGGGGAAATCACCATATCAAGGACTCATGGGTCCTATTTATTTCCTGCGAAGTTTCTGTTAGCTGCAGCTATGAATCCCTGTCCCTGCGGATTTTACCCTGACAGAACAAGATGCAGATGTTCAGAAAGCCAGGTTAATAAATACCTGGGACGGATTTCAAAGCCAATACTGGACAGAATCGATATCTGTGCTGAGTCAAGTCCGGTAAGCTATGAGGAGCTGCGTCAAGGGAAGAAGGGGGAATCGTCTGCGTCTATCCGGAACCGTATTGAACAGGCCAGGTCCATGCAGCTGGAGCGGTTTCGGGGGACCGGTATACGATTTAACAGTTTTATGAAAAAGCCGGATCTGGAAAGATTCTGCATTCTCAATAAAAAAGAGACGTCATTTCTTAAACAGATCTATGAATCCATGGGACTCAGTGTCCGTGGGTATGAAAAAATTCTTAAACTTGCAAGAACCATTGCAGATCTGGAAAGTTCTGAAAAAATCACAAAAGTACATCTGGCTGAAGCTGCAGGACTGCGCAGCCGGGAAGGAAGGTTTTGGGGAGGTATCTATGGATAATCTGGAAGAACGGGAATGCCTGTACTGGCTTTCACACATTCCTTTTCTTGGGGCAGTGAAGATAAAAAAGTTATATGATTACATGGGAACTTACAAGAAGATATATAATATAGAAAGAAAAGAACTGGAAAACTGCGGACTGCTGAAAAAAAGTGAGATTTCATTTCTTGAACAACAAAGGATGAAGATGGATTCCAGCCGCAGACAGTTGGTACAACTGGAAAAAAATGGAATCCGCTTTATTACTCATTTTGATCCTGATTATCCAAAACGGCTTCTGTCTGTTTATGGATATCCTATGGCATTGTTTGTAAAGGGGAAGCTGCCTGGTGAGGAAAAGCCTGCAGCTGCCATAATCGGAGCCAGGAACTGTACCAATTATGGGCGTCAGATGGCCGTATATCTGGCCAGGGAGCTGGCAGCGGCAGGTGTGGCAATCATCAGCGGACTGGCCAACGGAATTGACGGAGCGGGACATGAGGGGGCTCTGGAAGCAGGTCAGGAGACGTATGGAGTGCTGGGGTGCGGAATAAACATTTGCTATCCGAAAGAAAATTATGGATTATACAGCCGTATGATTCATTGCGGAGGTATAATAACAGAGTTTATGCCTGACGAAGCTCCCAAACCTAAGAATTTCCCCATGAGAAACCGGATTATAAGCGGTATGTCAGATGTTATTCTGGTGATTGAGGCACGGGAGAAAAGCGGATCTTTAATTACTGCAAATCTTGGATTGGAACAGGGAAAAGAAATTTTTGCTCTTCCCGGGCGGGTAACAGACCCCCTCAGTGCAGGCTGCAATTGCCTGATTTCAGAAGGTGCAGGCGCTTTACTGACTCCTGAAACCGTGCTGGAATATTTTAATTTACAGAGTGGGAAAATATTAAGAGTTGATGAAAAAAATAAGAACGGGCTTGCCAAAAAAGAAAAAATGGTGTATAGTTGCCTAGATTTACAACCGAAAAATCTGGAAGAGATTGTAAGTTGCAGTGGATTGTCTGTAAGCGAGTGTATGAGTGTTCTTTTGGAATTAGAATTAAAGGGCGGCATTGTACAGACATCCCATCAATATTATGGTAAGAAACAATAGGCGAGGAGTTTGGTATGGCTAACTGTTTAGTAATTGTGGAGTCACCCGCAAAAGTAAAAACTATAAAAAAGTTCCTGGGGGCGAACTATGAAGTGGATGCCTCCAACGGACATGTAAGGGATCTGCCCAAGAGTCAGATGGGAATCGATGTGGAACATGATTTTGATCCAAAATATATAACGATCAGAGGAAAGGGAGATATTCTTGCAAAGCTGAGAAAAGAAGTGAAAAAAGCGGATAAGATCTATCTCGCAACTGACCCTGACCGTGAAGGAGAAGCGATTTCCTGGCATTTAATGAAGGCTCTAAAATTAGATGAGCTGTCAGAAAAACAGGTATATCGGATCAGTTTCAATGAAATTACCAAGAATGCTGTGAAAACTTCTTTGAAAACACCCAGAGACATCGACATGAATCTGGTGGATGCACAGCAGGCCAGAAGAATTCTGGACCGTATGGTTGGATACATGATCAGCCCCCTTCTTTGGGCAAAAGTGAAAAGAGGTTTAAGTGCAGGGCGTGTTCAATCTGTGGCTCTGCGTCTGATCTGCGACCGAGAAGAGGACATCAATGCATTTATACCGGAAGAATACTGGAATCTGGATGCTGCCTTGAAACAGGAAGGAAGCAAAAAGGCACTGACAGCTAAGTTCTATGGTGACAGTAACGGCAAAATTGCAATTCATAATAAGGAACAGTTGGATGGAATTCTTACCGGACTTCAAAATAAAGAATACCGGGTGGAAGATGTGAAGACAGGAGAACGGGTCAAGAAAGCTCCGATCCCATTTACCACCAGTACACTTCAGCAGGAAGCGTCTAAGGTACTTAATTTTTCAACTCAGAAAACAATGCGTTTGGCGCAGCAGTTATATGAAGGTGTGGAGGTAGCCGGTCATGGTACGGTAGGTCTCATCACTTATTTAAGAACCGATTCTACCAGAATCGCAGAAGAGGCGGATGTTGCAGCAAGAGAGTTTATCGAAAAGCAGTACGGCAGCCGCTATCTGGCAAATGGAGAGCAGAGCAAGAAAAGCAATGTGAAGATACAGGATGCCCATGAGGCAATCCGTCCTACTGATATTGCACTGACGCCGGTGATCGTAAAAGAGTCTTTGCAGAGAGATTTATTCCGTCTATATCAGCTGATCTGGAAGAGATTTGCAGCCAGCAGAATGCAGTCGGCCGTATATATGACTACTTCTGTAAAAGTAAAAGCGGGAGACTATCTGTTTACTCTTTCTGCATCAAAGCTGCAGTTTGATGGTTTTATGTCTGTCTATGTGCAGGATGAAGAGAAGGAAGATAATAATATGCTTCTTGGCAATCTGGAAAAAGGCAGTATACTTAAATTAGAGAATCTGGAAAACAGTCAGCATTTTACCCAGCCTCCGGCTCATTTTACGGAAGCATCTCTGGTAAAAGCAATGGAAGAACAGGGAATTGGACGGCCAAGTACTTATGCTCCCACAATAACTACGATTATTGCCAGACGTTATGTGGCAAAAGAAAATAAAAACCTGTATGTGACAGAACTGGGAGAGGTAGTCAATAGTATTATGAAACAAAGCTTCTCCAGCATTGTAGACGTCACATTTACTGCCAATCTGGAATATCTTCTTGATAAAGTGGGAGACGGCACCGTACAATGGAAGACGGTAGTAAAAAATTTCTATCCTGATTTGAAGGAAGCGGTTGATAAAGCACTTGTAGAACTTGAATCTGTTACCATAGCTGATGAAGTGACAGAGGAAATTTGTGAACTGTGCGGTCGCAATATGGTTATCAAATATGGTCCTCACGGTAAATTCCTTGCATGTCCTGGCTTTCCGGAATGCAAGAATACAAAACCTTATCTGGAAAAGACAGGAGTGCCTTGCCCGAAGTGCGGCAAGGATGTCGTGATTAAAAAGACAAAAAAGGGCAGAATTTATTATGGCTGCGAGGCTAATCCTGAATGTGATTTTATGTCCTGGCAAAAGCCTTCCACCCAGAAATGTCCGAAATGTGGTTCCTATATGGTTGAAAAGGGAAATAAGTTGCTGTGTTCCAACGAACAGTGTGGATACAGTGCTGATAAATAGGCAAATAGAAATATTATTAAGAAATTCGAAAATCTTCAAAAAACTATTGTTATTTGAAAATAATAGTGATAATATTTAATTATTAAAAGCGTTTTTCGAAATTTCACATTAATTATAAAGGAGGTTTTCGGCAATGAGCGTACAGTTGTTGGACAAAACAAGAAAAATTAACAAATTATTGCATAACAATAATTCGCATAAGGTCGTATTTAACGATATTTGTGAAGTGCTTACCGAGATCCTGAATTCCAATATTCTTGTTATCAGCAAGAAAGGTAAGGTGCTTGGCGTAGGTCTTACGCCTGACATCGTAGAGATTCAGGAACTGATTGCAGATCAGGTAGGCGGTTATGTGGATACCATGCTGAATGAACGACTGCTCAGTATTCTCTCTACAAAAGAGAACGTAAACTTGGAAACGCTTGGTTTTACCAGTGATAACATCAGAAAATATCAGGCCATCATCACACCGATTGATATAGCAGGGGAGAGACTTGGAACACTGTTTATCTACAAAGCGGATGACCAGTATGATATTGACGATATTATTTTAAGCGAATATGGCACAACAGTTGTAGGACTTGAAATGATGAGATCCGTAAACGAAGAGAATGCAGAAGAAACAAGAAAGGTTCAGATTGTAAAGTCAGCTATCAGCACCTTATCTTTTTCCGAACTGGAAGCAATCACACATATCTTCGAGGAACTGGATGGAAATGAAGGCATTCTTGTCGCAAGCAAAATAGCTGACCGCGTTGGAATTACCCGCTCTGTAATTGTCAATGCACTTAGAAAGTTTGAAAGTGCCGGCGTGATTGAATCCAGATCGTCCGGTATGAAAGGAACCTATATCAAGGTTTTAAATGATGTGGTGTTTGACGAACTGAAAACCATAAAAGCAGGCAATACCAAGATGATTCCGGAACGCCGCGATATATAAGATTTATAATGCATAGATATGCTTAAAAAAAGGTAATCAGAGATGATTACCTTTTTTGCGGATACCAGACAGAAATCTCCCGTTTTGGACATGAGATATAAAAAAATTACTTGCATCGTATCTGATATTATGCTATACTAGCAAGGCTTACAAAAAACACGTCTGCGGATTCTGGAGGAAGGTGCCATGATATGGTCTCCTCGGAAGTAAGAGAAACGGACGGAAGTAAAACCAATGGAGGTAATAACATGAGCGTTATTTCAATGAAACAGCTTTTGGAAGCTGGCGTGCACTTCGGTCATCAGACCAGAAGATGGAACCCTAAGATGGCTCCGTATATTTACACTGAGAGAAATGGTATCTACATTATCGACTTACAGAAGTCTGTTGTGAAAGTAGATGAAGCTTATAAGGCAGTATCTGATATTGCTGCAGAAGGCGGTAAGATTCTTTTTGTTGGTACAAAGAAACAGGCTCAGGACGCTATTAAGTCTGAGGCAGAGCGTTGCGGTATGTATTTCGTGAATGAAAGATGGCTGGGCGGTATGCTTACAAACTTTAAGACAATTCAGTCCAGAGTTGCAAGATTAAAACAGATCGAGACTATGTCCCAGGACGGTACTTTTGAAGTGCTTCCAAAGAAAGAAGTAATTGCACTTAAGAAGGAATGGGAAAAGTTAGAGAAGAACTTAGGCGGAATCAAAGATATGAAAAAGGTTCCGGATGCGATTTTTGTTGTAGATCCAAAGAAAGAAAGAATCTGCGTTCAGGAAGCTCACACACTGGGTATTCCGTTAATCGGCATTGCTGATACAAACTGTGATCCTGAAGAACTTGATTTCGTAATCCCAGGTAATGATGATGCGATTAGAGCTGTTAAATTAATTGTATCCAAGATGGCAGACGCAGTAATCGAAGCAAACCAGGGCGAGGCAGTAGCTGAGGAAGCAGAAGCAGCTCAGGAGTTAGAAGAGACTGTAGAGGCTTAAAATTCAGACGAATGTATGCTTCGGTCTGCTGAATAGCGGGTCGGAGCATATTTTTATGAAGACCTTTAGCAATATCAATGACGTTAATCGATGATGGAGGGAAAACGAATGGCAGCAGTTACAGCTGGAATGGTAAAAGAATTAAGAGAGATAACCGGTGCAGGTATGATGGATTGCAAGAAAGCTCTTGCACAGACTGACGGTGATATGGACAAGGCAGTAGAGTTCTTAAGAGAGAAAGGACTTGCAGCTGCATCTAAAAAGGCAGGAAGAATTGCCGCAGAGGGTGTTGTTACAGCTGTAGTAAGTGAAGATGGAAAATCCGGAGCTATCGTAGAAGTTAACAGTGAGACAGACTTCGTTGCTAAAAACGCTCAGTTCCAGAGTTATGTAGCTGACGTAGCTACTCAGGTTCTTACTACTGAAGTAAAAGATATGGATGCGTTTATGGCTGAGCCTTGGATTAATGACAGCACATTAACTGTAGCACAGGCATTATCCAGCCAGATCTCAGTAATTGGCGAGAACATGAACATCAGAAGATTTGAGAAAATCACAACAGATGGTGTGGTTGTTGATTATATTCACGGCGGCGGAAGAATCGGTGTTCTGATTGAAGCTGGTGCAGAAGTAGTAAACGATGCCGTAAAAGAAGCGTTAAAGAATATAGCAATGCAGATTGCTGCTTTAAATCCAAAGTACGTTAAGAGAGACGAAGTTTCTCAGGAATTCATTGATCACGAAATGGAAATCTTAAAAGTACAGGCTAAGAATGAAAATCCGGACAAGCCAGATGCAATTCTTGAAAAGATGATTGTTGGTCGTTTGAATAAAGAATTAAAAGAGTTCTGTCTGGTAGATCAGGCGTATGTAAAAGATGGTGACTTAACTGTTGGAAAGTATTTAGAGCAGGTTTCTAAAGAAGTCGGCGGAAAAGTTGAAGTTAGAAAGTTTGTACGTTTCGAGACAGGCGAAGGCCTTGAGAAGAAAGAAGAGAACTTTGCAGAAGAGGTTGCAAAACAGATGCAGTAATATTGTAACAGGATTCTGGGGGGAATCCCATGGGTATCCATGGGATTTTTCTATTCAAACAGTGTCCGTTTCCGATTGACAAATGTTTCCAGTCGGAGGGATACACCTACAAAAGGAGTTGATGAGAGTGGCTAGTTATATTATTAAACGTATTGCTATGGCGATTGTAACAATTTTTGCTGTTGCTACGGTAACATTTTTTGTCATGAACATGGTACCCGGAGGGCCATTCATGTCAGAAAAGGCAATCAGCCCACAGGCCCAGGCGGCATTAAATGAAAAGTATGGACTGGATAAGCCGTTAAGTGTACAGTATGCAACTTATATGAAAGATATTTTACATGGAGATCTGGGATTAAGCGTAAAACAGCGTGGACGTACAGTCAACATGATTATAGGATCAAAATTTCCTGTTTCTGCGAGAATCGGCGGAATTGCTATTTTAACAGCGGTTCTTATTGGTGTTCCTCTCGGAAGCATTGCCGCGTTTAAACGGGGTACCATGGTGGATAATATTATTATTGTTTTCAGTACCTGTGGTATAGCGGTTCCCAGTTTTGTGGTATGTACCATACTGATGTATATTCTTAGCTTAAAACTGGGGCTTCTGCCTACGTATGGACTTGCATCCTGGAAAAATTATATTATGCCGGTACTGGCACTTGCTCTTTATCCTTCATCCTACATTGCGAGACTGATGCGTTCCTCCATGCTGGATGTAATGGGTCAGGACTATATGAGGACAGCCCGTGCCAAAGGACTTTCTCAGCTGGTGAGTATTTTCAAGCATGCACTTCGTAATGCCATTCTTCCAGTGGTTACATATTTGGGACCGCTGCTGGCTTACACAGTAACAGGCAGCTTTATCGTTGAAAAGATTTTTACAATTCCAGGACTGGGATCTGAATTTATCGGCTCCATTACAGGGCGTGACTATCCTCTTATTATGGGTACCACAATTTTCCTTGCTTCTTTGATGGTTGTGATGAATGTGCTGGTTGATGTCGCTTATAAATTTATTGACCCACGTATCAATCTGAAATAAGAGAAAGGAGAAAGAGGATGCCAAAGAATAAAATATCATTACAGCTTAATGTGGAAGACTTTCTCCTTGCCAGTGATGCGGAAAAAGAAAGCCTTACTGTCATGCGGAAAAGTGTCGGATTCTGGAAAGATGGAATCAGACGATTAAAAAAGAATAAAATTGCGATGGTCAGCCTGTTTGTAATCATCGTTGTATTTATGCTGTCATTTGTAGTGCCTCAGTTATATCCATACAGCTATGAGCAGCAGATTCGAGGTAGTGAGAATCTGTCTCCTATGCAGTATTCAGAGAAAGAACTGGCTTCTATGGATGCAGGGGAGAGTGTATTCCCTCATATTTTAGGAACCGATAACCTTGGGCGTGACTATGCAGTCCGTGTTATGATGGGCAGTCGTGTTTCCCTTACGGTTGGTCTGGTTGCATCAGCCATTATCTTATTGATTGGTTCTCTTTATGGTTCTATTTCCGGCTTCTTCGGAGGCTGGGTAGATATGGTCATGATGCGTATTGTGGATATGATTTATACAGTTCCCGATATTTTGATTATTGTACTTTTATCAGTAGCCTTTGATCAGCCGTTAAAGGCTCTGGCACAGAGGCCTGGTTTTCAGTGGATTCAGGTAATTGGTGTTAACTTAATCAGTATTTTCGTTGTTTTTGCCCTGCTTTACTGGGTTGGTATGGCCCGTATTGTCAGAAGCCAGATCCTGATTCTGAAAGAACAGGAATATGTAACTGCGGCAAGAGCACTGGGAGCTTCCAGCGGACATATTATTAAAAAACATTTGCTTACCAACTGTATCGGTACATTAATTGTTACTACAACCCTTCAGATTCCTTCTTCTATCTTTACCGAGAGCTTTTTAAGCTTCCTTGGTCTGGGTGTGGCTGCACCTATGCCTTCTCTGGGAAGTCTTGCAAGTGCGGCATTAAATGGTCTGCAGAGTTATCCTCACCGTTTGTTTGCACCGGCGCTGATGATTTCGGTTATTATTTTAAGTTTCAATCTGTTAGGTGACGGTCTTCGGGATGCGTTTGATCCGAAGCTGAAAGATTAAAGGAGGGAAGATAGGATGAGTGAATATTTAGTTAATATTGAGAATGAACGTCTTTCTTTCTTTACTCCGGCAGGGGAAGTTAAGGCATTAAATGATGTTTCGTTTCATCTGCGTGAAGGAGAAGTTCTGGGTATTGTAGGTGAATCTGGATCAGGAAAATCTGTAACAGCCTACAGCCTGATGGGACTTACTGCATATCCGGGTCGATTCCTGGGAGGTTCTTTGCAGTTTAACGGTCACCAGATTGATAAAATGACGGAAAAAGAAATGCGGAAAATACGTGGAAATGAAATCTCAATTATTTTCCAGGATCCCATGACCAGTTTAAATCCGGTATATACAATTGGGAACCAGATTTGTGAAGTGATTATGCTTCATACCAATAAAAATTCCAAACAGGCAAGTGACCGTGCCAAAGAGCTTCTGACTTTGGTTGGAATCAATGAACCGGAGAAGCGCCTGAAACAATATCCTCATGAATTATCAGGAGGTATGCGTCAGCGTGTTATGATCGCCATTGCATTGGCATGTGAGCCAAAGCTTCTGATTGCGGATGAGCCGACTACTGCTCTTGATGTTACAATTCAGGCGCAGATTCTGGAATTGATGATGGAATTAAAAGAGAAGCTTGGTATGGCGATTATCATGATCACTCATGACCTGGGTGTTGTTGCCAATATGTGTGACCGTATTGCAGTTATGTATGCCGGCAAAGTAGTAGAGTATGGGGAGGCTGATGATATTTTTTATAACCCATGCCATGAATATACAAAAGGTCTGATTCGGAGCATTCCGAAGCTGAATGAAAAAGAACACAGCAAACTGATTCCGATTGAAGGAAGCCCGGTTGATATGCTTAATCCGCCAGCAGGATGTCCGTTTGCACCCAGATGCAGATCCTGTATGAAGATTTGCCTTCGTGAAATGCCGCCGTATACAGATATATCTGAAATTCATTACAGTGCTTGCTGGCTGATGCAGAAGCAGGAGTTTGAAAAACAACAGGCGCAGAAGGGAGAGGCATAATGGATCAAAAATATCTGGTAGAAATTGAAAATTTAAAGCAGTACTTCCCGGTTGCCGGTGGCAAATTATTTGAAAAAAGAGTGGTTAAGGCTGTTGATAATGTTTCATTTGGAATAAAAAAGGGAGAGACTCTGGGACTTGTAGGAGAGTCCGGATGTGGTAAAACAACCACAGGCCGTACCCTGCTCCGTCTTTATGAACCCACAGCTGGAAAAATTTATTTTGATGGAGAAGATATTACAAAGGTTAACATGCTTCCTTACCGTCAGAAGATGCAGATTGTTTTCCAGGATCCATATGCAAGTCTGGATCCTCGAATGACAGTTGGCGATATCATTGGTGAAGCCATCGATATCCATCATCTGGCTTCCAGCAAAAAAGACCGCCAGGATCAAATTATTTCTGTTCTCTCTACGGTTGGTTTAAACTCCGAACATGCAAACCGCTATCCCCATGAATTCTCAGGCGGTCAGCGTCAGCGTGTGGGAATCGCCCGTGCCCTTGCGGTCGACCCGCAGTTTATCGTGTGTGATGAACCAGTTTCTGCATTGGATGTTTCCATTCAGGCACAGGTAGTAAATATGTTTGAGCAGCTTCAGCAAGAAAGAGGCCTGACTTATCTGTTTATTGCCCATGATCTTTCTATAGTAAAGCATATCTCTAACCGTATCGGAGTTATGTACTTAGGTAAGCTGGTGGAGCTGGCAGACAGTTATGAACTGACATTCCACAGTGTTCATCCTTATACAAAGAGCCTGATTTCTGCGATTCCGATTGCAGATCCTAAGACCAGCCGCACATCCAAGAGAATTGTTCTGGAAGGA
Source organism: Clostridium boliviensis (assembly GCF_033342255.1). Taxonomy (NCBI): domain Bacteria; kingdom Bacillati; phylum Bacillota; class Clostridia; order Eubacteriales; family Clostridiaceae; genus Clostridium; species Clostridium boliviensis. The sequence goes on along the minus strand of NZ_JAWONS010000326.1, from coordinate 23,309 downwards.
GATGTGCCAAGTCCGGTGAATCCGCCATCTGGATGCCGGTTCCGTACACGCTGTCCTTATGCAGATGAACTTTGCGCAGCTTCCGAGCCGGAATGGAGAGAAATATCCTCCGGTCATTATGCTGCTTGTCATCATCTTGATAAAGTGAATTAAAATTAGATTGAACTTTTATTGCTTTTATGTTATGCTTATGAAATGAATTGGCGCAGTAGCCGGATAAAGTGCTACTGCGTTAATTAAAATAATTTTATAGGAGGAATAACTATGAAAAAAATGTCACTTGTATTGGCAGCAGTTATGGCATCAGGTTTGATTCTTTCCGCTTGCGGCGGCAGTAAATCAGCTGAGCCTACAACTGGCGCAGAGACTACAACTGCAGCAAATGGCGAGACTGCAGCCCCCGCGGAAGGAACAACCACAGGCCTTGATCTTGCGGTACAAATTGGACCGGATCCGGAGACCATTGATCCTGCTTTAAATAGTGCTGTTGATGGTGCAAACATGATTGTACAGGCTTTTGAGACTCTGCTTATCGTAGACCAGAACAACAAGATTGTTCCGGGACAGGCAGAATCTTATGATGTATCAGAGGATGGACTTACCTATACGTTCCATCTTCGCGATGGCTTAAAATGGAGTGATGGTACTCCGTTAACAGCCGGTGACTTTGTTTATTCATGGAAGAGAATCGCAGATCCGAATACAGCAGCTCCTTATAGTGTTGATATGTTAGGATATGTAAAAGGTTATAAGGAAGCATCTGAAGGCAATCTGGATGCACTTGGAGTAAGTGCACCAGATGATAAGACATTTGTTATTGAGCTGGCTGTTCCATGTGTATATTTCACAAAGCTGGTTACTCATGCAACCATGTCTCCAGTTCAGAAGGCAACTGTTGAGGCAAATGGCGATCAGTGGACATTAAAACCTGAAACCTATGTTTCCAATGGTCCGTTCAAGATGACTGAGTGGGTACCTGGTTCCCATATTATATTTGCTAAGAATGAAAATTACTGGGGTGCGGACAAAGTTACTGTAAACACTCTGAAATTTGTTTTAATGGAAGATTCTAACGCAGCTTACAGCGCATACCAGACTGGTGAAGTTGCTTTGATCAAGGATGTACCGACAGAAGAAGTACCAGGTTTAAGAGGAAATGAAGCGTTCCATGTTGAACCGTTAATGGGTACTTACTATATCGATTTCCAGAACCAGAAGGAACCATTTAACAATCCTGACGTTCGTATGGCATTAAGCCTTGCTATTGACCGTGACTATGTTGCCAATACCGTAATGCAGGGAACATTCTCTCCAGCAACCAACTTCGTTGGACCTGGTATCAGTGATGCAAAAGAAGGCACTTTCTTTGAAGATGTAACAAAAGAGATCAATGGCGGCGATTACTTTGATGTAGAGAATCATGACGCAGATGTTGCAAAAGCAAAAGAGTTACTTGCTAAAGCAGGATATCCAGATGGTCAGGGATTCCCGACCATCGAATATATGATTAACGATGCAGGTTATCATAAACCAGTTGCAGAATATTTACAGAGCTGCTGGAAAGAGACACTTGGAATCAACATGGACATTAAAGTAGTTGAGTGGTCTACCTTTACACCAACCCGTCGTGCAGGTGATTATCAGGCAGCACGTGATGGCTGGGTATATGATTACGATGATCCTTCCAACATGCTGAACTTAATGATGTCAACAAGCGGTAACAACAGTGCAAAGTACAATAATCCTGAAGTTGACAAACTTCTGAATGAGGCAAACTCTACTGCAGACCTTGATGAACATTATACAAAACTTCATGAGGCTGAAAAAATGATCCTTGATGATGCAGCGGTTGCACCAGTTGCATATTACAATGAATTCTGGTTACAGAATCCAAAGTTAAAAGGAACATGGCATTCACCATATGGCTTCTGGTTCTTCCAGTATGCTACCATGGAATAAGGATAGATATACAAACGAAAAACATCTGGATTTCATATCCAGATGTTTTTTGTTGCGCATTACGATTGGCTGGCAGGGAAACTTCCTCTTTCCAACCACTTAAAAGTATGCTATAATCTTTTAAGACAATACAAAAGTACAGGAGAGTTTAAGCTATGAATCCAAGACGTGTATTATTAAAACTCAGCGGTGAAGCTCTTGCCGGTTCCAGTAAGACAGGCTTTGAGGAAGCCACTGTTAAAGAGGTTGCACGGCAGGTTAAGATATCCGTTGATGCAGGCGTTCAGTTAGGGATCGTCATAGGCGGAGGAAACTTCTGGAGAGGCAGAACCAGTAATGCAATTGACCGCACAAAAGCGGACCAGATTGGTATGCTTGCCACCATTATGAACTGCATTTATGTTTCAGAGATTTTCAGAAATGCAGGGATGGGAACACGGATTCTGACTCCTTTTGAGTGCGGTTCCATGACAGAACAGTTTTCCAAGGATAGGGCGAATCAGTATATTGCAGAAGGGAACGTGGTATTTTTCGCCGGTGGTACCGGACATCCATATTTTTCTACTGATACAGGGATTGCACTGCGTGCCATTGAGATGGATGCAGACTGTATTCTGCTGGCAAAAGCCATTGACGGGGTATATGACAGTGATCCTAAGGTGAATCCCAATGCAGTAAAATATGATGAAATTTCCATTGATGAAGTGATAGAAAAGCAGCTTGGTGTGATTGATCTGACTGCTTCCATTATGTGTATGGAAAATAAGATGCCGCTTGCGGTATTCAGCTTGAACGAAAAAGATGGCATTGCCAATGCCATGCAGGGAAAAATAAACGGTACCATAGTGACCGCATAAAACAGGAGGACGATATGCAGGAGAGTTTACAGGTTTATGAAGATAAAATGAGCAAGACATTAAAAGCGCTGGAGAATGATTTTATGACGATCCGCGCAGGACGTGCCAATCCCCATGTACTGGATAGGATCAAGGTGGATTATTATGGAACTCCCACACCGATTCAGCAGGTAGGCAATATTACGATTCCGGAAGCACGTATGATCGTGATTCAGCCATGGGAAAAGAGCCTTTTAAAGGCCATCGAAAAGGCGATTCTTACCTCTGATCTGGGAATTAACCCAACCAATGACGGCAACGTGATTCGTCTGGTATTTCCGGAACTGACAGAAGAACGCAGAAAAGATCTGGTAAAAGATGTTAAGAAAAAAGGAGAATCAGCGAAAATCGCAATTCGAAACATTCGTCGTGATGCCAACGATTCCTTTAAGAAACAGTTGAAAGCAGAGGAGATTTCTGAGGATGAGCTTTCTGATGCAGAAGACAAAATTCAGAAATTAACGGATAGAATGGTTGCGCAGATTGAAAAAGCAACTGATGAGAAGTCGAAGGATCTTCTTACTGTATAAAATAAACAGGGGGGCAGGCATTATGCCTGTCCTGTTTTATGTTTAAAAGGAGTGATACGAATGGATAAAGAATTGGAAAACATAGTGATCCCGGAGCATATTGCCATTATACTTGACGGTAACGGCAGATGGGCTAAAAAGAAGGGATTGCCCCGAAGTATGGGACATAAAGAGGGCTGTATTACTGTGGAACGAACCGTAGAGGAAGCAGCCATGCTCGGAATTAAATATTTAACGGTTTACGGATTTTCAACGGAAAACTGGAAGCGGTCCACTGAGGAAGTGGGAGTTTTGATGCAGCTGTTTCGTTATTATATGGTCAGACTTTTAAAGGTCGCAAAGGCAAATAATGTGCGGGTAAAAGTAATTGGAGACAGACGGCGTTTTGATTCTGATATCATTGATGGCATTGGACGTCTGGTTGAAGAAACTAAGAATAACACAGGGCTGACTTTCGTTATCGCAGTAAATTATGGCGGACGGGATGAGATTGTCAGGGCTGCCAGAAAAATTATGGAAGATACCAGAGAAGGAAAGCTGTCTCCAGAGTCCCTGACTGAAGAGACATTTGCCGGCTATCTGGATACAGATGGAATTCCTGACCCGGATCTTCTGATCAGAACCAGTGGGGAATTAAGGCTGTCTAATTATTTATTATGGCAGTTGGCATATACGGAAATCTATGTGGCGGATTGCTATTGGCCTGATTTTAATATGGAAGAAATGAAAAAAGCAATTGCGGCGTATAATAGCAGAGAACGGAGATTCGGAGGAGTGAAGTAATAACGAGGGAGGAAGCGGGATGTTTACAACCAGGCTGATAAGCGGAATTGTTCTTGTTTTGATCGCACTGATAACAGTAGGAAGCGGCGGACTCCTGCTGTTTGCGACAACGGTTTTTATATCCATGATTGGCTTATATGAGCTGTATCGTGTACTAAAGATTCACAATCATCCCATGGGATATATGGGGTATTTTATCGTTGTTGTCTATTATGGACTGTTATGGTTTCAGATGCAGCAGTATGCATTGTATATGTCTATCGTTTTCATGATGCTTCTTTTGAGTATTTATGTTTTTTCTTTCCCCAAATATAAAACGGAAGAAGTGACAGGAGCTTTTTTTGGATTCTTTTACGTGGCTGTTATGCTGTCCTACCTATATCAGGTACGGTCCATGAACGATGGAAAATACCTGGTTTGGCTGGTGTTTTTAAGTTCATGGGGATGCGATACCTGCGCATATTGTGTGGGGAACCTGATCGGAAAACATAAATTGGCTCCGGTACTCAGTCCGCACAAATCAATAGAAGGAGCGATCGGCGGAATTCTTGGGGCTTCTCTACTGGGATTTTTATATGCAACTATCTTTGGAGAGTCCATGACTGTGTTAGATTATCCTCAGCTTACCTGCACTCTGGCATGTGCATTTGCGGCGTTTATATCTCCCATCGGAGATCTGGCTGCATCTGCAATTAAGCGTGATCATCAGATAAAGGACTATGGTAAACTGATCCCGGGGCATGGAGGTATACTGGATCGTTTTGACAGTATGCTGTTTACAGCACCTGTTATTTATTTCGTAGTTACATTTATTCGTTAAAACAAACAAAAGCATTGCCTTAATCGGAATTAAGGAAAGGAAAAGGAGTATACAGCATAAGATGAAGAAAATAGCAATCCTAGGATCAACAGGATCCATTGGGACGCAGACCCTGGAGGTGGTGGAAAACCAAGGGGATATTGAAGTTACCGCTTTGGCTGCAGGCAGCAACATCCGGCTGCTGGAAGAGCAGATCAGAAAATTCCGGCCAAAGACAGCCTGTGTATGGGAAGAAGAAAAAGCAAAGGAACTGAAAGTACTGGTGAAAGATCTTCCTGTCCGTATTGTTTCCGGAATGGATGGCTTAATTGAGACCGCTGTAGAAGAAACATCAGAAATTGTTGTTACTGCAGTGGTTGGAATGATTGGAATCAGACCAACCATAGCTGCAATGAAAGCTGGAAAAGATATTGCTCTGGCCAATAAAGAAACGCTGGTAACCGCAGGGCACATCATTATGCCTCTTGCAAAGAAACTGGGTGTCAGAATTCTTCCGGTGGACAGTGAGCACAGTGCTATCTTTCAGTGCCTCAATGGAGAAGACAAGACATCTGTACACAAGATACTACTGACTGCTTCCGGTGGTCCTTTCCGTGGAAAAACAAGAGAAGAACTGCAAAATGTGAATGTGGAAGACGCACTTAATCATCCAAACTGGTCTATGGGACGCAAGATTACCATAGATTCGTCAACGATGGTGAACAAAGGTCTTGAAGTAATGGAAGCCAGATGGTTATTTGGTGTGGAGATGGACCAGATACAGGTGGTGATTCAGCCTAAGAGTATCATCCATTCCATGGTAGAATTTGATGATGGAGCGGTAATGGCCCAGATGGGAACTCCGGATATGAAACTTCCAATCCAATATGCACTTTATTATCCGGAGAGAAGACATTTAAAGGGAGACCGGCTGGATTTCTGGTCCATTGGTCAAATTAATTTTGAAAAACCGGATCTGATTAATTTTCCGGGATTGAAACTGGCATATGAAGCTGGCAGAATCGGCGGAACGCTTCCAACTGTCTTTAATGCTGCGAATGAAAAGGCAGTTGCCAAATTTTTGAACAGGGAAATTACATATCTTACTATTACAGATATGATAGAGGGAGCGATGAACGGGCATACTGTAAAAGAGAATCCCAATGTTGAAGAGATTCTTGAAGCTGAGGCTGCAGCTTATGATTATATAGAAAGCAGGTGGTGATTTGTCCAGTATTTTAGTAGCTATTCTGGTATTCGGTTTAATTGTTTTGATTCACGAGTTAGGTCATTTTCTGTTCGCAAAAATGAGCGGAATCGCAGTGGTGGAATTTTCTGTCGGTATGGGCCCTCGTCTCTTGCATTTTAAAAAGGGAGAGACTACTTATTCCATAAAGGCACTTCCTTTGGGCGGATCCTGCATGATGCTGGGGGAAGATGAGGAGAATCCGGATGAACGGGCGTTTCAGAATAAATCAATTCCTGCAAGGATGTCTGTCATAGCGGCAGGACCTATATTTAATTTTATTTTGGCCTTTTTGCTTTCTTTGATTCTGGTAGGCATGAGCGGTTATGATACCACTTATATTAAGGAAGTAACAGATGGATCTCCTGCTTCTGAAGCAGGAATGCGTTCAGGCGATAAGCTATTAAAAATTAACGGTGAGAATGTTTCTATGTATCAGGAATACATTCTTTATAAGCTGATGAAACCAGATGAAAAAATGAACCAGGTAGAGTTTGCAAGAATCGATCCTCAGACAGGGAATCAGGATATTCAGACAGTGACTGTTACTCCCAAATATTCTGAAGAAAGTAAAAAATATCTGATTGGTATTTTAATTGCGCCGGAAAATAAGAAGGCAGCAAATGCCGGTGACCTGATCAAGCATGGATATATGGAGATGAAATATGATGTTAAACTGACTGTAAAGAGTCTTGGTATGCTTTTTACAGGAAAAGCCAGTGTAAAAGACTTGAGCGGACCGGTTGGTATTGTGGTTATGATCGATGATTCTGTAAAAGCAGGTCTGACTGTCAGTGTTGTTGCGGCACTTATGAATGTCATCAGCATGTGCATCCTTTTGAGTGCCAACTTAGGCGTGATGAATCTGCTCCCAATTCCGGCGCTTGACGGTGGAAGGCTGCTGTTTTTGATAATAGAAGCAATTCGGGGAAAACGAATGGACCCGGAAAAAGAAGGCCTTGTGAATATGATCAGTATGGCAGCTTTAATGGCTCTGATGATTTTTGTGGTGTTTAATGATATCAGCAGATTTACCGGATAAAGGTGTGGATATGGAGGAACTTATGAACAGGAATCATACGAAGACAATACAGATCAAAGATCGGGTCATTGGCGGGGGCAATCCAATACTGATCCAGTCCATGTGCAATACGAAAACCCAGGATGTGTCATCAACCGTAGACCAGATTAAAAAGCTGACAGCAGCCGGATGCGATATTATCCGGGTTGCTGTTCCAGATATGGAAGCAGCGGCAGCTATCAGAGAAATAAAAAAACAAATCAGGATACCACTGGTGGCAGATATTCATTTTGATTATCGGCTGGCTGTGGCAGCTATAGAATCTGGAGCGGATAAAATACGGATTAATCCAGGCAATATAGGTTCTCTGGATCGCGTGCAGGCAGTTGTGGAAAAAGCAAAAGAGTATCAAATACCTATCCGTGTGGGTGTAAACAGTGGTTCTCTTGAAAAAAATCTGATTGAAAAATATGGTGGAGTGACTGCAGAAGGAATTGTAGAAAGTGCTCTAAATAAAGTACGTATGATTGAAGAGATGGACTATGGAAATCTGGTTATCAGCATCAAGTCTTCGGATGTATTAATGTGCGTGAAGGCCCATGAACTCATGGCTGAACAGTCGGATTATCCTCTGCATGTGGGGATTACTGAGGCCGGAACACTTCAGACCGGAACCATCAAATCTTCCGTTGGACTTGGAATTATACTTCATAAGGGGATTGGCGATACCATTCGGGTTTCGCTCACCGGTGATCCGCTTGAAGAAGTAAAAGCTGCAAAAACTATACTAAGAACACTGGGGTTAAGAAAGGGCGGAGTAGAGGTGATTTCCTGCCCAACCTGCGGAAGGACCAGAATTGATCTGATCTCGCTGGCAAATCAGGTGGAGGATATGGTTTCAGCTTATGATCATCTGGATATTAAGGTGGCAGTTATGGGCTGCGTGGTAAATGGTCCGGGTGAGGCAAGAGAAGCGGATATCGGGATTGCCGGTGGAATTGGAGAAGGTCTTCTTATTAAAAAAGGAGAAGTAATCCGTAAGGTTCCGGAAGAAGAACTTCTTAGCGCCCTTCAGGAAGAACTTATGAAAATGCAATAGGTGATAGAATGGCAAAGAAATTTTTGGAAGTTTTTCCAAACTTACATATAACAGACGAATTGCGGGAGCTTTTAAATCTGGTGGATGTGGAAAAGGTCACATCAAACAGGGATAGAAGCTCTATTCGTGTTTACTTAATTAGTCCCAGACTGATACACAAACACAATATTTACAGTCTGGAAAAAGGAATCAAAGATCAGTTATTTCCTTCCAAACAGATCTCGATTAAGATTATTGAGCGGTTTCGTCTGTCTGGGCAGTATACGCCTCAAAAACTGTTAAAGATCTATCGGGAGAGTCTCCTGGCAGAACTTAAGAATTATAGTATCATTGAATACAATATGTTCCGAAAAGCACAGTACCAGTTTCCTGAACCGGATCTTCTGAAGATGACTGTAGAGGATACCATTGTAACGCATGAAAAAGCAGGAGAGTTAAAACGCGTACTTGAAAAAATTTTTCATGAAAGGTGCGGTCTGCCTATAGAAGTTCAGTATGAGTATGTTGCACCTAAAGAAAATGCCCTTGCTAAACAGAAAGAACTCCAGATGCAAAGGGAAGTGGAAGAAATCGTCAGCAGGACTTCTCTTGGAATTTCGCAAAACAATGGTACAGAGGAAGAGTTCGGAGGTTCTTCAGGTACAGATGGCTCTCAGGGATCATTGGCAGCGTCTGGTTCTGATGAAGTACCATTTATACAGGAATCCCAGTCACCATCTTCTGTACTTCGTATGGGGGGGGAAAACGAAGGAGAGAAAAAGGAATCTGGAAAATCAGCAGATGCACAATCTGGAAAGAAGGAATGGAAAGATTACCGGAAGAACTCTTATAATGGCCGCCGCTCCGACAATCCGGAGGTTTTATATGGCAGAGACTTTGATGGGGAAACCATAGAAATAGAAAAAATTGACGGAGAAATCGGTGAAGTAGTGATCCGCGGTAAGATTATTATGTTGGACAGCCGGGAACTGAGAAGCGGCAAGACGATTATGATTTTCGATGTAACTGATTTTACGGATACGATCACAGTAAAGATGTTTGCGAAGGAAGAGCAGCTGGATGATTTAAAAAAGGCAGTTGTTCCAGGCAGCTTTATCCGATTAAAGGGTGTGACTACCATTGATAAGTTTGACGGGGAATTGACATTAGGGTCCGTTGTAGGGATTAAAAAATCAGAAGATTTTACAGGAAAACGATCAGATAACAGCCTGGAAAAACGGGTGGAACTTCACTGCCATACGAAAATGAGTGATATGGACGGTGTTTCTGAAGTAAAAGATCTGGTAAAACGTGCGAAAAAGTGGGGAATGCCTGCAATTGCGATTACGGACCATGGCTGTGTACAGGCTTTTCCGGATGCAAACCATGCCCTGGATAAGGGCGACACATTCAAGGTTATTTACGGAGTGGAAGGATACCTGGTTGATGATTTAAAACAGCTGGTAGAGAATTCCCATAACCAGGCTTTTACTGATTCCTATGTCGTTTTTGATATTGAGACAACAGGTTTCAGTTCTTCCAGAAACCGGATTATTGAAATTGGTGCGGTGAAGGTAACAGATGGAAAAATCATGGACAAATTCAGCGCATTTGTCAATCCTGATGTTCCCATACCCTTTGAGATCGAACAGCTTACTGGAATCAATGACAGTATGGTACTACCCCATCCCAAAATTGATGTGATCCTTCCCCAGTTTCTGGAATTTTGTAAAGATTCGGTACTGGTGGCTCACAATGCCTCCTTTGATGTAAGTTTTATTTCTTATAATGCCCTGCAGCTTCAGTTAGAGTTTAATCCAACGGTCATTGACACAGTGGCTCTGTCAAGACTGTTATTGCCCAGTTTGAACCGGTATAAGCTGGATACTGTAGCCAAAGCACTAAAGATATCCCTGGCCAACCATCACCGGGCGGTTGACGATGCAGGCTGTACGGCTGAGATATTTGCAGCATTTGTAAGCATGCTCCGGGACAGGGGGGTTGAAACTCTTGATGAGTTAAACAAACTCAGTACCATGTCACCAGATATGATTAAAAAGCTTCCCACCTATCACGTGATTATTCTGGCAGCCAATGATGTAGGCAGGGTGAACTTATACCGGTTGATTTCCTGTTCCCATATCGACTTTTATGCCAGAAGACCCAGGATTCCCAAAAGCGTACTGAATGAATACAGGGAGGGACTGATTATTGGTTCTGCCTGTGAAGCAGGAGAGTTATTTCAGGCTCTTCTCAGGGGAGTTCCCGATGCAGAAATAGCAAAGCTCGTGAATTTCTACGATTATCTGGAGATACAGCCGCTTGGCAATAATGCGTTTATGCTGAGAGATGAAAAGAGTACGATAAAAACGGAGCAGGATTTAATTGATATTAATAAACGGATTGTTACGCTTGGAGAGCAGTTTGGGAAGCCCGTATGCGCGACCTGTGACGTTCATTTCCTCGATCCGGAGGATGAGGTTTACCGAAGGATAATTATGGCTGGACAAGGGTTTAAGGATTCGGATGAACAGGCTCCGCTGTACCTTCGAACGACTGAGGAAATGCTTCGGGAATTTGAATATCTGGGTCCAAATAAGGCAGAAGAAGTTGTCATAAAGAATACCAAAAAAATAGCGGATATGTGTGAACGGATTTCTCCAGTGCGGCCGGACAAGTGTGCGCCTGTCATTGAAAACTCTGACGAGGATTTAAGACAGATCTGTTACGACAGGGCTCATGCAATCTATGGAGAAGATCTTCCTGCCATTGTTACGGAACGGTTGGAACGGGAACTGAATTCCATTATTTCCAACGGATTTGCAGTTATGTATATTATTGCGCAGAAGCTGGTATGGAAATCCAATGAAGACGGTTATCTGGTGGGCTCCCGTGGATCAGTTGGATCCTCCTTTGTTGCCTATATGTCAGGTATTACAGAGGTTAATTCACTGAGTCCCCATTATTACTGTGGCAGCTGTCACTATTATGATTTTGATTCAGATGAAGTAAAGGTTTTTACCGGTATGGCCGGCTGTGATATGCCGGATAAGACCTGTCCGGTTTGCGGTCATCCCTTATCAAAGGATGGATTTGATATCCCATTTGAGACATTCCTGGGCTTTAAGGGAGATAAGGAGCCTGATATTGACTTAAACTTCTCCGGAGAATATCAGAGTAAGGCTCATGATTATACGGAAGTTATTTTCGGAAAAGGTCAGACATTCCGTGCGGGAACAATTGGCACTCTTGCAGATAAGACGGCATTCGGCTATGTAAAGAATTATTACGAGGAGCATGGGGTAAGAAAGAGAAACTGTGAAATCAACAGAATTGTTCAGGGGTGTGTGGGTGTCAGACGAACGACTGGCCAGCACCCGGGAGGAATTATAGTTCTGCCTCATGGAGAGGAGATCTATTCCTTTACACCGGTGCAGAGGCCTGCCAATGATATGACGACTATGACGGTGACCACTCATTTTGATTATCATTCCATTGACCATAACCTATTAAAGCTTGATATTCTCGGACACGACGATCCTACCATGATCCGTATGCTTCAGGATCTGATCGGTTTTGACCCCGTAAAGGATATCCCCCTGGACAGCAGGGAAGTTATGTCGCTTTTCCAGGACACATCGGCTCTTGGGATTTCTCCCGAGGACATCGGGGGCTGTAAGCTTGGAGCACTTGGAGTACCTGAATTTGGTACGGATTTCGCCATGCAGATGTTAATTGATACCCAGCCTAAGTATTTCTCTGATCTTGTCCGTATCGCAGGTCTTGCACATGGAACAGATGTGTGGCTGGGGAATGCCCAGGCTCTTATTCAGGAAGGAAAGGCAACCATTCAGACTGCCATATGTACCAGAGATGATATTATGATATACTTAATTTCCATGGGACTGGAAGAGGGTATGTCTTTTACCATTATGGAAAGCGTGCGTAAAGGAAAGGGTCTGAAGCCTGAGTGGGAAGAGGAGATGATATCCCATGGAGTTCCGGATTGGTACATCTGGTCCTGTAAGAAGATTAAATACATGTTCCCTAAAGCTCATGCAGCAGCTTATGTTATGATGGCATGGAGAATTGCATACTGCAAGGTCTTTTATCCTCTAGCCTATTACGCGGCCTTTTTCAGTATCCGGGCTAGTGGTTTTAGTTATGAGCTGATGTGTCAGGGAAGGGAGAAGCTGGAGTATTATCTGGCGGATTACAGGAAACGAATGGATACCCTTTCCAAAAAAGAGCAGGATACACTGCGGGATATGCGTATTGTCCAGGAAATGTATGCCAGAGGTTATGATTTTACGCCTATTGATATTTACCAGGCGAAAGCAAGGCATTTTCAGATCATTGGCGGTAAACTGATGCCATCCTTAAGCAGCATAGACGGGTTGGGAGATAAAGCGGCAGATGCAGTTGTAGATGCAGTAAAAGACGGCCGGTTTTTATCCAGAGAGGATTTCAGGAACCGGACAAAGGTCAGTAAGACTGTTTGCGATCTTATGGGAGACTTAGGACTTCTTGGTGATCTTCCTGAGTCCAATCAGCTGTCTCTTTTTGATCTGGCATAAAAAAGAATCAGCTGCAGAACAGGAATGCTTGTTTTGCAGCTGATTCTGATACAAAGAGTAACTGAAATCTAATCTTATTTTTCCAGTATTTAAAAAAAAATAAAAAATTTTGAAAATAATGTTGACATTACCTCTGATTTATATTATACTACCTAACGTAATCGAGGCGTGGCTCAGTTTGGTAGAGCGCTGCGTTCGGGACGCAGAGGTCGCAAGTTCGAATCTTGTCGCCTCGATTTTGTATGAATCATATTCGTACTGGCCTATTGGTCAAGCGGTCAAGACGCCGCCCTCTCACGGCGGAAACCCGAGTTCGATTCTCGGATAGGTCATATTAAAGCCTTCAGGATAAACCTGAAGGCTTTTTTTGAGGAAGTATCAGCAGGGCTTATCTTTATAACACCAGAACCAGTCCATACAATTTAAGTTTTGTGCCTGAGGATCATTGATGCGTTCTAACATCTGGTCATAAGTACGGGGCGGTGGCACCATAGCAGGAGTGCCTGGCTCCCAGTTAGCCGGGGTTACGACGTTACAGCGGTCAGTTGTTTGAAGGGCAGTTAAAAGCCGTATGATTTCACAGATATTTCTGCCGTTTGTAAGAGGATAAATCAGAATTGCCCGGATAATCTGGTCTGGATCAATGAAATAGACGTTACGGACAGTTTCCTGCTTGGCTGCATCAGGAGCTATCATACCATACATATTTGACACATCGGCCATTCTGTCTGCTATAATAGGGAACGGGATCTGAATGCCTGTCAGTAAATAGATCTGGTTTACCCATGCAAGATGAGAAGGATTGCTGTCAATGCTTAAGCCGATTAATTTGGCATTTAAAGCTTCAAATTGGTCATTGGCTTGCGCAAAGGCAATAAATTCGGTAGTGCAGACGGGGGTAAATACATTGCATATAGATGGAAAATATAGAAAAGATTGAAAGAGACCTAAAAAAATGTTAGGTCTCTTTTTTTTAGACCTAACATTTCGGATAGATAAAAACACAGTCAATCAAACAAGTGCTGGCTACACTTGGGGAACGAATCAGCAAGCTTAAAGTTTTATTACCAGTTACCAAATACCTGATACGTGTCACCTACAAGCCTTCATTACATCCACTGATGATGTGTATATAGAAATTATAAAGATACACATGAGAAAAAACAATAGGGATAAATCAGTAAGTGCTATAGATATTTAAAATATCAATGCAGTTGATATTTATAAAATACAGTAAAACAGAAAACTTCCCGTGGTTGACATCGTTAAGAAAAAATGTATTGGAGGAAAGCAAAGTGAAAAAGGAAAAGAAAGGAAGACCCACATCAATAAGACTCTTACCAGAGACTGAAAAATATCTTATGAGATGTCCGGGAAAAAATCTGACTGATAAATTCGAATACTTAATTCATTTTTGCATGAAGCGGGAAGAAATGCTGGTTAAGGTAGAAGAGGAGTATCAAAGACGCTTTAAATCATATGAGGAGGAAATAAAGAGCCAGGAGCTATTGCTTAGAAAGCTCCGCGCGGCAGCCCAGAAAAGTACTGATTATTTAGACGATGTGGTGAAGGAAATCAGGTGGAGTCATGAAAACAATGATGATTGATTTTAGAAAGAGAGGTTTCTTATGAGCAACGGAAAAGAACAGCAGTTAGAGATTAAGACAATTAAGGAGCGGACCATTGAAATCAAACTGTCTGATGCAGATGTTGAAAGATTATATAAAAAGGCAGGAAGCGCCAGTCTGTCTGTGTCAGAGCTTCTTGAAAATTTTGTTGGTGACCTGGTAAATGGAACCTATACCAATGGATCTGATGAAAGGGCTGCATTAAATAACTGGTTTGAGAGATGTTACTTTGGTATGTTTCCGGAAGAGAGCTTTTTGAAATATCTGATTGATCAGGATACTATCGAGGAATTTCTGGAATTGTACAATGATATGAGAAGTAGTGTAGATCAGATGCCTGTTATGGAAGAAGAATTTAAGACTGGAATCATGAAAAGATATGATGGGAGTACATATACTTGGCAGGATTTAGTGGTCTGTACAGCTGAAGGTGATATGCCTCGTTATTCCCGGAAAGAAGAATGGGAAAAAGAACAATTAGAAAATATTAAACAGGAAAAAGAGTTTGTGTCAGATTGCAAAGAGCAAATAGATGATTACTGGAATGATTTTTTGCAGTCTGTTAATGGACAAGTAGGTACTTTAGAAAATGAAATTGAAAAAGTTATTAAATGGTATGGCGATATGGATCGCGTGAAGAATGGTGTGTAATAGAAAAAATTCTGAATAAAGAGTCTTTGAAAATATAAATACCAGGAGGATAAAAACATGGCAGTTATTGGGAGCATTAACAGTAACAAAGGTGGAGTTGGCAAAACCACCACTACAGTAGTATTAGGTGAGCTTCTGGCTTACTTAGGTAAAAAAACTCTGATCGTTGATCAGGACCCACAGGGGAATACATCTATGCAGTTTCATTTGTTTCAAAAGGATAGTCCGGAGATTGAGAATGGAATACTGCTTCCGGAAAGCGAGGATTACCATATTGCAGAGCTTTATCGATTCCGCTATCGGAATGGTGAAGAGGTAAAGAGCCTGATAAGAAAAACGTACATTGAAAATCTCTCTATTCTACCCAGCAGCCACAGGCACAAATTGACTCAGGATCTGTTGGTTAGCAATACAGGCAATAATAATACAATTTTAAAAAGGGCCTTAAAAGCTATATCACATGAGTATGACTATATACTGATTGACAATGCACCGGCAAATAATATTTTGACGGTAAACAGTATTTTTGCCTCAGATTTTATTATTATTCCGATTAAGTGTGAGCAGTATTCTTATGAGGGGCTGCAGGAAACATTGAAAAGCATTATCTATATAAAAGAGGAACATGATTTAGAAAGCCCTCAGTTTCTGGGAGCATTTATCACCCAGGCAAATATAATTACCAATGCATTTAAGGAAACCAGCAAGACATTTACAGCAAACATGAACAATATGTTTTTTGATACTGCGATCCGGCAAGATACAAAAATCAATGACATAGAAAGAGAATTTAAGCCATTGCTTACATATCCAAATTCCAGAGCATTAAGTGATTACTGTAACTTGTTATTGGAGATGGGAATTTTAGATACCCAGACTGAGAAATTTTTAAGAGATACCATAAAGGAAGCAATGTAAGGAGGTTGTTTTATGCCAGTACAGAAATTTAGAGGTCTTAACATTAGAAATAATGAAATAGCCAAGGTTCAGGAGGTAAGTACTATACCCGAGGATAGTGTGGTGACAGATCCAGGCGTTGGTTTGCAGGAAATAGTAGGGAAGCTGAGCGAAAAGAGGAGTAATGTCCCGTTTAATTTGAAAATCATACCCAGAAAGAAAATCATATTCAATGATAAGAACGATTACAGCCAGGTGGATTTAGAAAAGCTTGCGGAAGGAATTTTGCACTTTGGGCTGATTCATTCTCTTGAGGGATTTTATGATGAGGAACAGGATTTATATGTAATAGAATCTGGGGAGAGAAGAACCAGAGCTATTGATCTTCTTCTGGAAAAGTTTAGAGATTATGAAGATACTGATTCACAAGAGTATCAGGACTACCTGGAGAACGTAAAGGGGTTCGAAGCAGGTTATCCTATTAACGTGAAAAAGAAAAAATATACGGATGCCGGTGATATGTCCCCTTTAGATGAAATTGACAGCGAAATCAGATTGATGGATGCCAATGAAGAGGTAAGGCCCACAAATCCTCAGGATAAGTATAAACGAGTTACAAGACGTGCTGAATTGATGGAGAGGCGTAATGCTTTATTGCCATATAAGAAACGTATTAATGTAAATAAAGAAGTGGGAAATAAACTGGGGATGACTGAGAGGCAGGTTCAAAAGTATAAAAGTATTGATTCTTTGATACCGGAATTGAGAGAAGAGTTTTTTCAGAATAATATCACTCTGGCCGATGGAGCAAATTATTCTGTTCTTACTGAGGAAGAACAGAGGAATATTTTAAAGCTGATTCAGGAAGGGAAGAAAGTATCTGCTGATGATATCAAAAAGCTTAAGCAGGAGAAGGAGGCTGTGCAAACGGAATTGATCCTTAAAGAGGGGGAATTAAGCAGATTAAGGGAAGAGAGTGATCAACTGCAGGAAAGGCATGAGAAGGAGCTTGTGAGGCTCCAGGAGAGTATTGAGCAGGACCGCGAGCGTATCAAACTTGAAATTTCGGAAGAGATTCTAAATAACAGCCCTGATAGAAATAAAGTTAAGGAGCTTGAAAAGCAGCTGCAAGAAAAAGAAGATGCCCAAAAGGATATTAATAAAAATCTTAACGAAATCAGCCAGAGACTGAATAGTAAGAATAATGAAATTGAAAAGTTAGAAACTGAGTTAAAGCAGATGAAGAATCAGCCTGGCCAAGATCTTGAAAGGATTCGCATGGAAGTAAAATTGTCTACGGCAATTGGGACAGCAATGAGCTCAGTAACTGACATAAAAAAGGCGTTTATCACTTATGGAAAGTTAAATGGTACTGATATCCCTAAATTCAAGGAGGAGATTGAGGCAATTGTAAATAATCTACATACCATACTTAAAATATAGATTTAACCAGGAAGTACTTGAAGTTTAATAGAACAGGAGGAGGAAAAAGTGGTAATAAGGAAAATTGATCATCTCGGCAGGTTAGTCTTGCCGAAAGATATTAGAAATTCCATGGGATTAGCTGATGGGTCTTCATTGGAAATATTGGCTACAGATGAGGGGATATTGTTAAAGAAGTATAGCGCGGAATTAAGCTTGATCTCAGACATTGAAAATCTGCAAAGATCTGTAAAAGATGAAAATTCCTTTGTTGGACAGGATAAAGCAGATCAAATACAGAAATGTTTGCAAGAAGCACTATTGTTATTAAGGCAGGCAAATTAGGATTTCCCGGCGTACCCGGAGGAAGGTGGATTTATGAAAAATGGAGATAGAGTTATCATGAATAATAAGTACAGAGTATCTGAACGTAACAAGGGAAAGGTCTTTATAGTTCGCAGTGAGCCATGGGATCTGTGCGGTACAGAGTGTGTGTTGCTGGAAGGGTATCGGGGTGGCTATGCAGTAGATGGCCTTACCCTTGTAGATTAGTGTTTACCTGGGCTGCTATAGAAGAAACTGGCAGCCCGGCTCTCAATTACTGATTCTTATGAATTTCATTATAGGCTTCTAAAATACCATTTTTAACAGCCCTTTTAATTATGAAATATACAAGGACAAAAATGCCAATAGTTATTGCTATAAGTAAAAACAAGTTTAAAATCCCAAAGATTAAAATGCTATTCATAAAAACAGACCTCCTTCTTATACCTGGTTTGATTTTAAAGGAAGGCCGGAAAAGAAACAAGTAGCAAAACTATTACGATTAACAAAACTGATATTTCCCGGATCACCGGGGGAAAGGGAATCATGTGTAATATCGAAGTAAAGAGAAAAGCAATCTCTAAAAAGACTCGAATAGAGGTTTATGAAAAATATAATGGGCATCGCGCCTATTGTGGCTGTGAGATGGAGCTTGGAGAAATGCAAGTAGATCATGTGGAATCCTTATACTGGTATGGCAGAGTTGATGATCTAAGTAATTATATGCCGGCGTGCAGGGCTTGTAATTTTTATAAAAGCACCTTTCCGCTTGAAGAATTTAGAGAAAATATAAAAACCATACCGGAGCGATTAGAAAGGGAATTTATTTATCGTCTCTCTAAAAAATATGGCATTGTCCAGGAAACAGATAAGCCGGTTAAGTTTTATTTTGAAACAGTAAACCGAAATTTTGTGAGGTGCATTATGAAATTAAAAAAGTGTTTGAGTATTACGAAGTGTAAGAAATTCTCCATTTTTATTTATCCAAAAGGACATATAAAAGAGCGAAGAGGGATGGATGAAGCACCTCTTAAAATGTTTGATATTGAAAGAAATGAAAAAGGAGAAATTTCTTATAGTGAATTTTTGGATTTTATAAAATGTGAAGTAACAGAAATTATTCCTCATAGTTCTGGGGTTAATATAGTTGCGGAACTGAACTGAAATATGAATGATTAAAAGAAAGGAGCCAGCCTCCTGCAGGGGTAAGGGTATACCGGGCTTCTTACAAATTATGAAAACAGTTATGAAGTATCCGGGAAGTAAATGGAGTATCGCAGACTGGATTATAAGTTACTTCCCGGAGCATCACAGTTACTTAGAGGCGTTTTTCGGCAGTGGAGCCGTTCTGTTTAATAAGCCCAGGTCAAACATTGAAACGGTGAATGATATGGACGGGAATGTGGTAAATCTATTCGAATGGATTCGCAAGGACCCGGAACGACTGGCCAGAGAAATATATTTAACTCCTTACGCAAGACAAATTTATGATGATGCCTTTAAAACGGTACCAGAGGACAGTTTTAGTAAAGCAATTAATTTCTACATAAGGCTGAATATGGGCCACGGATTCCGCACTACTGGGGAAAAGGTAGGCTGGAAGAATGACGTACAGGGACGTGAAAAAGCTTATGCTGCGTCAGATTGGTGCAAATTACCGGAAAAGATAATGCAAGCAGCAGAACGGATCAGAGGCGTACAAATTGAAAACCGCCCGGCAGTGGAGCTGATTGAAAGGTTTAATAATCCGAAAGTATTGATTTATGCTGATCCTCCATATGTGCTGAGTGAAAGGCATGGTAAGCAATACCGTTACGAAATGGTAGAAGATAAACAGCATCATGACTTGATAGATGTATTACAGGCTCATAAAGGCCCAGTATTACTAAGCGGATATGATAGTGAACTATATAATGATCGTTTATCTAACTGGTACCGGGAAGAAACAACATGCTATTCGCAGGTCAGCAGTAAAAAAAGAGAAATTCTTTGGATGAATTTCGAACCTGCAGGACAGACAAATATTTATGATTTTATAAGCTAAACTGTAGAGAGGTGAATTTAATGATTAAAACCACACTAACAAAAATAAAAAATCAAATCAATGAAACTATTGATAATTACAAATATCTTGAAGTAAAAGATATAAATGTCTACATAGAAGAAAATAAAATTTGCTTTAAAGTAGGAACATGGAAACACCAAGAAACAGAAGATGAACTTCAAACTGCTTACGTGATGGACAAAAAAGTGAAACCATCTGATGCGCTTGCTATGAACACAGCCATTTTATTAGATGAAATGGCTGATATTATAAAAAATGACATGGCCGATATTATAAAAAATAACACTTCGACTAGCTTGTTTCTCAATCAGTAATTTAGATTTCCCGGAACCTGGGAGGAAAGGATACCATGGGTAATACAGAAGTAAAGAGAAAAGCAATCCCTAAAAAGATACGAAAAAAGGTCTATGAAAAATATAATGGGAATTGTGCATATTGCGGCTGTGAAATGGAAATTAGTGAAATGCAAGTCGATCATGTGGAATCCTTGTACTGGTATGGAGGAACTGATGATATAAGCAATTATATGCCGGCGTGCAGAGCCTGTAATTTTTATAAAAGCACCTTTCCGCTTGAAGAGTTTAGAGAAAATTTAAAGACCATACCGGAACGATTAGAAAAGGAATTTATATATCGTCTCTCTAAAAAATATGGCATTGTTCAGGTAACGGATAAGCCGGTTCAATTTTATTTTGAAACAGTAAACTGAAATTTAAGGGAGAGTTACAAAATGAAAAACAAGCGTTACTCTAAAAGAAGATATTCAAAAAAGAATAGTCATTTACAATTAATAGTTTTGCTCATTTTTTTTGTAAGTATCTTTCAGGGGAAATTCTCAAAAAATCAGATTCTTTTCAATACATATTCTAAGTGGTTACTAGTCGCATTTTGTTTGCTTTTTATAGGAAAAATAATATTTGCATTTTATAATAAACAAAAAAAATTAAAAAAATATTTATATAGCAGAATATTTGAAATCGATAAAATGAGTGGTCCAGATTTTGAAAAACTTCTAAAAGCTCACTTTGAAAAGAAAGGATATAGTGTAAGGCTTACCCCTGCAAGTAATGACTATGGTGCCGATCTTGTACTGATAAAAGATAATTCAACAACTGTAGTACAAGCTAAAAGATACAAAAATAAAATTGGCAATAAGGCTATTCAGGAAATTGTTGGAGCAAAAGGTTATTACAATGCAGATAAGTGTATGGTCATTTCAAATTCATTTTATACTGCTAATGCTATAGCGTTGGCCAAAGCGAACAACGTTACGCTTTGGAACAGAAATGATTTGATAGATAATTTCAAGATAGAATAGTATGAGATTTTATGACGAAGGAGAAGCAATGGAATTAGTGATTATAGTTGATATTGACGCTAAAGAATCTGGATTAGACGAGGAGTTCATAAAAGATAATATAATTGACTTTACAAGGGATTTATTAATAAATGGTGCAGCTGAACAGGAAATAGGACTTACTCTTAAAGCGGTTGACTATTCAGCATAATAAGAGTTTATCAGATCGTTGGAGAGATGTAGACAAAACCATCTACTACTTATACAAAGGAGAAAAGAATGAATAAAAAAGAAGTAAGCGAAGTTAAAAAGCTTCTAAACCCAACAAATTGCTGCATTACTCGAATATGCAGCAGCTATGTAGATTCGGAAAAAAATAAACGAACAGAGCTTAAGGAAGCCTTTTTATCTCTTCCGGAGGAAGATGCGTTTAAGTATTTTACTATCTTTAAAACAGCAATGACTGGAAGTATAGGTAAAAATCTATTTAATATGGAGTTCCCTACGTCTGCTGAAGCTGAGGGGGGTACACAGAATTTTCTTATGAGACTTCGTAATAGTCAGTTAAAGGATGATTCTCTTATCGAGGAGTTTTACGACAAAGTAATTGGAAATTATGAGTATGCAGAAAATTACTACATAATCTTGATACACTGTGCTTACGATATTCCATCAAAATCCACAGATGGAATGGAAATGTATGATGCATCGGAATTCGTCTACGAATTTATTCAGTGTACGATTTGTCCTGTTAAATTATCAAAAGCGGGGCTTTGCTATAATTCACAAGATAACGTAATCGAGAACAGAAATCGAGATTGGGTCGTAGAGTCACCAGAGACAGGTTTTATATTCCCGGCATTCACAGACAGAAATACAAATATTCATGGATTGCTATATTACGCCAAGAATCCGGAGCAAATACAGGAGCGTCTTATTGACGAACTTTTAGGGTGTGTCATTCCACTGTCTGCAAAGAGTCAGAAGGAGACTTTTCAGACGATCATAGAGTATACCTTGGGAGAAAAATGTGACTTTGAGACGGTAAAGAATATCCATGATAGCATCAATGAGATGATAGAGGAGGCAAATGATGAGTCGGTTCCGTTAACCCTGGATAAAGATCAAATAAAGCAGCTTCTGGTTAACAACGGAGCCACACCGGAAAAGCTTGAAGAATATGATCAGTGCTATAAAGAGTACCAGGAAGGAGAAAACTCTGGTTTTATGGCTTCCAACGTGTCCAATACCAAAAGTTTTGAGATTAAGACAACGGATGTAAGTATAAAAGTTGCTCCGGACAAATCGTACCTGGTAAAACGCCAGCTTGTTAATGGTCGTTCCTGCATCGTTATTGAAACGAGTGAACATATTGAAATCAACGGGATAGTAGTGAAGTAAGGCAGCACAAGGCAAAACGGAAGTAGGTGAGAAAATGGCAGAGATACAGGAAATTTTAAAAATAGAGGGCGTAGGTGCTAAAGGAGGAGGAATACTGCCTAAATATGTAATGTTAGATCCAGATCTTACGCTGGAAGCAAAATGTATTTATACCTATTTTGCAAGCCTGGCTGGTATGGGGACAACAGTTTTTCCTGGTCGAGATACAATAATAGAATATCTTGGTATCAATAAGGATACGTTCTATAAACATTTTAAATTGTTAATTGAACAAAATTATGTTACTACAAAGCAGGAGAATTCCTCCAATGGTTTTAAGAAAAATGTTTACACACTTGTTTCAAACCCTAAAAAATTTGAATCCCAATCCTCTACAATTGACAAATCCACCTATAGCAGAATACGATTTGGAGGGTTAAAATCAGCAGGATATGGTTGGATGCCATATATGGTTATGACTGATCCTCGGCTAAATATAAAAGCAAAAGGTATTTATGCTTATTTTTGTGTATGGACAGGTAGTGGAAATAGTGCTTTTCCAAGTAAAGACGACATTTTAAGGCACTTAGGTATCAGTCATAATACATATCAGCGCTATTATAAGCAACTCATTGATCTTAATTATATTACTGTGGTCCAAAGGCGAGATAGTGGACGAATGGCTGTTAATGATTATTATTTAAATGATAATCCAGATGTAGATTGTTTACCGGATACCAAAATTTCGGACACGGG
>NZ_JAWONS010000325.1:0-412 GCF_033342255.1 Clostridium boliviensis | reverse complement strand
AAGGGCAGGGCGAGCAGGGAACAGGCGATGTTGAACAGGGTTTGCACATGGGCCACCTGGGCGGCCAGATCGCTTTCCAACAGGCGGGCGACGTCAGCGATCCACAGGGTGATCGGGGCGAAGAGGAGGACGCCGGCGATATTCAGAATCAGGTGGGCGACGGCGACCTGTTTGGCGGCTCGTCCTGTCCCGATGGCGGCGATCAGGCCGGTGACGCACGTTCCCACATTGCTGCCGAGGACAATCCCGATGGCGACGGGCAGGGATAACAGCCCTGAGGCGTAAAATCCCATGGTCATGGCGACGGTGGCGCTGCTGCTCTGGATGACCGCCGTAAGCAAAGCGCCGGCGGCGATGCCCGTCCAAACCGGATCCCCTCCCGGCTCCAAAATCCAGGTGATCCATCCCCGCT